>JAEWCJ010000367.1 GCA_023390695.1 Pseudomonadota bacterium
CGGCGGAGTCGATCTCGACCCCGCGGTTCATCGGCCCCGGATGCATCACCAGCGCGTCCGGCTTCGCGTAACCGAGCTTTTTCTGATCCAGGCCAAAATAAGCGAAATATTCCTGAGTCGAGGGCACAAACGATCCGTTCATGCGCTCGCGCTGCAATCGCAGCATCATGACGATGTCGGCGTCGGCGAGCCCTGCGCGCATGTCGCGCGTGACCTCGACGCCGAGGCGCTCGATACCCGGAGGCAACAGGGTGGAGGGGGCGACGACGCGCACGCGGGCGCCAAGGGCGTTGAGCAGGATGATGTTGGAGCGCGCAACGCGCGAATGCAGGATATCGCCGCAGATGGCGACCGTGAGGCCTTCGATGCGGCCTTTGTTGCGGCGAATGGTGAGGGCATCGAGCAATGCCTGGGTCGGGTGCTCATGGGCCCCGTCGCCGGCATTGATGACCGAGCCGTCGACCTTCTGCGACAGCAATTCAACCGCCCCCGACGCGTGATGCCGCATCACCAGAATATCGGGATGCATGGCATTCAGCGTGATCGCGGTATCGATCAATGTCTCGCCCTTCTTAATGGAGGACGAGCCGACCGACATGTTCATCACGTCGGCGCCCAGCCGCTTTCCGGCCAGTTCGAACGACGATTGGGTGCGCGTGGACGATTCGAAGAACAGGTTGATCTGCGTGCGGCCGCGCAGCGATGTGCGCTTCTTTTCGACCTGCCGGTTCAGATCGACAAATTCCTCGGACAGGTCGAGCAGGCCGGTGATCTCGGCGTGCGACAGCCCCTCGATCCCCAACAGGTGACGACGGTTGAGGACGAATGAGGATTTCGTGGCGATGTTCATTAAAGCCGGCTCTATAGGCCGATTGAGATCACCCCGCAAGATCACAATGGCGCGATCCCCAGCTCGTGAGCGGGAAAGACGTTTCCGTGGTAAAATTTTGACCAAACGCAGGGGATCCGCCATGGCCGGCAGCAGCGCTGACGAGAACCAGACGCCGCCCTATGTGGAGGTCGATCTGTTCAGGAGCGATCTTCCCCTTCAGGAAGCGGTGACCGCCAATGGCGCCAAAGACGATGGTGAGGCTTTGTCCGCCTTCGGGCGCCGCTGGGGCACAGCCTTCATGGCCGACCAGGCCCGGGCCGCCAATCGGAACCCGCCGGTCCTGCAAGACAACATTGTCACTTTCGACCCTGCCTATCATCACTTCATGTCCGAGAGCATGCGGGAGGAGCTTCATTGCAGGACGTGGATGCGAGACGGCCAGCCGACGCCGCCACCTTCGGAAGTCGCCCGCGCCGCCCGCTTCTACATGGTGGCGCAAGTCGAAAACGGGCACATGTGCCCGATCACCATGACCCGCGCGTCGGTAGCGGCTCTGCGAGCGTCTCCGGATCTTTTGCGGTTGCTGCTGCCGAAGATTATGGCGCCTGGATACGACCCGTCGTTCCGGCGTTGGCATGAGAAGAATGCCATCACGCTCGGCATGGGGATGACCGAGAAACAGGGCGGGACCGATGTGCGCGCGAACACGACCTGCGCCGTGCGCACAAGCGAGGGCTATTCGATCTCGGGCCACAAGTGGTTCATGTCGGCGCCAATGTCCGACGGGTTCATCGTGCTGGCGCAGGCCCATGCGGGATTGAGCTGTTTCTTCATGCCCCGTTTCCGGCCGGACGGCGAAGTCAACGGCCTCCATTTCCAGAGTCTCAAGGACAAGCTTGGCAATTGGTCGAATGCGTCGGCGGAGGTCGAGTTCCATGATGCGTTTGCTCTCATTCTCGGCGACGAGGGGCAGGGCGTCCGGACGATTTTGCAGATGGTGCAGTTGACCCGGGTCGATTGCGCCATTTCGTCCGCCGGCATGATGCGGATGGCGCTTGTTCAGGCGTTGCATCACGCCCGGCATCGCATTGTGTTTCAAAAGAAATTGATCGATCAGCCGATGATGCGGAATGTCCTGGCCGACATGGCGCTCGACGTGGAGGGAGCGCTCGCCGTCGTGCTGCGTTTGTGCCGCTCTTTTGATCTCGCGCCTCACAATGAGTTTGAGGCTGCGCGGGCACGACTGCTGACCCCGGCAATCAAATACTGGATTTGCAAGACCGCACCGGCATTTATCTACGAGGCGATGGAGTGTCTGGGCGGTAATGGCTACGTCGAAGACTCAATTCTGCCCCGCCTTTATCGCGAAGCGCCGGTGAATGCGATCTGGGAAGGGTCCGGTAATGTCATGGCGCTAGACGTTTTGCGCGCGGCGGCAAGAAACGATGATACCCGCAGCGTGATCCAGGCTTTATCGGACGAGGCCGGAGGCGCTGATGATGCCGTTCAATCAATAGTGAAAGCACTGAAAGCACCCGGCGCCGAATCTCAGGCGAGGGGCGTTACCGAACGACTCGCACGTCTGGCAGCCGCGGCCGCACTCGCCGAGAGTGCTCCGGACGTTGCTGAGGATTTCATAAGATTTCGTTTGAATGCAGCGCCCGTCCGCAACGGAACTTACGGTGCGTGCGATATTGCGAGCGCATCATCACGCTTGCTTGAACGCGTTCTTCCGACTTTCTGATGTCGGAACGAGCAATGCCATGCCGCGTTGCACAAGCGAGGAAGGTGCGGCCGTGTGGCAGCACCGGGGCGTTCATGCGTAAAAAACGTGGAGACGTTTTTATGAAAACGTTCGTGAAAAACTCGCTTGCACTCGCCCTTGCTGGAGTTGTGACGCTTGCTGCAGCATCACCGACATTCGCGCGCAGCTGGAGATATGGACCCGCAGTAGGAGCGGGCGTCGCTGCCGGTGCCATTGTCGGTGCCGCCGCGGCTGCGAATGCAGCGGCTTATGGTCCTGCCTATCAAGCTTATGCCTACGCGCCCGGTCCAGCCTATGGAGCTTATGGACCGGGATATGGCTATCGGTCGGACGGCTCCGACGGCATTAGCGGCTGTGCCACAGAGGGCAATTATGGTGGCAAAACTGACTTCGGCGCGTGCTGAGTCAGACCTCCATTAAGTGCACACAAGCGATGCGAAGGCGGTCCGGTTGGACCGCCTTTTCTTTCTTGTGTCTCATAACGCTCGGAATGGCTGATGACTTTTCGCGATCAATGCGCGAATCTCGGATAGATTCGCTGCGGGGCGCGCTCTTCATGATGACCATACCGTTTTTCGTGTTTGCGGCCGGACTGGCTGCTGTTTGGACGGGCAACAGGACCGTCGCCTTGGGATGCTGGACGCTGGGTGTTCTGGCGACCCTTCTCCTGTTTCGCGCTCATGCGACGTCTGAACTCGGCCTGGGTCTATAGTCATGTCTCCGGATTTTTCGGTGCGCCTGAATGCGCTGGGACTTCTCGCGATAAGCGGTGTTCTTGCTTTCGCCTTCGTCGATCAGATCGTTTATGGCGATTTGCCCTGTCCGCTCTGTATCTTGCAGCGTGCAGGCTTTGTCGCGGCCGGGTTTGGACTGGCGCTCAATCTGCGGTTCGGACCGCGTCCCAGCCATTATGCAATCATGATACTCGGGGCATTTGCCGGAGGCGTGATTGCCCTGCGTCAGGTCGCGCTGCATGTCGTTCCCGGCAGCGGATCATATGGCAGCGCGTTCCTCGGGCTCCATTTCTACACGTGGGCGTTTGTTCTGTTCTGCCTGATCGTCGTTGGAAGCGCGATGATGCTGCTGTTTGACCGGCAGTTCCGGGATGCGGAGAAAAGTTCGGCTGCGTTATCGGGCCTGGCGCTGGCCGTATTCGGATTGTTCGCCCTGCTGACATTCGGCAACGGCGTATCGACATTGCTCGAATGCGCTGGCGGGCTCTGTCCGGACGATCCGACCGGGTATCTGTTGCTGCAAAAATAGCGTCAACCGCCGGCGGCTCTGGCCAGCCGGTCCAGCGCGCCCTGCAGGATGAAGGCGGCTGCGTGTTGGTCGATGACGGCGGCGCGTTTGGCGCGGCTGGCATCGGCGGCAATGAGGTCTCTTTCGACGGCAGCCGTGGAAAGCCGTTCGTCCCAGAGGGCGATGGGAAGATCGGTCAGCTTGGCGAAGTTGCGGGCAAAGGAACGGGTCGATTGGGCGCGCGGTCCTTCGGAACCGTCCATGTTCAAGGGCAATCCCAACACAAAACCGACCGCGCGCCGTTCCGCCGCCAGAGCAAGAATGCGTGCAGCATCCTTGGTGAAGGTCTTGCGGGCGATCGTTTCGACGCCGGTGGCAAGTCGGCGATCCGGATCCGAACTGGCCACACCGACCGTCTTGGTTCCGAGGTCGAGCCCGATCAACGCGCCGCGCTCCGGCCAAAGCGGTGCGGCGTCTGACAGGGCTACGATAGGCGCGGACATGCTGAGCGACTTGGTTCTTTGATTCGAGGTCTGAGCCTTGTTGTCTGGCACAGGCGATTCTAGGTACTATCAAAACCGATCAGAGAAAAGCGCGAGAACACGCATGCAGATCACCTGGTATGGCCATTCCGCATTCCGGCTCGATTTCGGCGCGCACGCCGTCCTCATCGATCCCTTCTTCACGGGCAATCCCGCCTTCGCGTCAGACCGTGCTGCCGCCATCAAGGATGTCAGCCATATCGTGCTGACCCATGGTCATGCGGATCATGTGGGGGACACCCTCGAGATTTCCAAAGCGACCGGCGCCAAGGTCGTTGCCAGTTATGATCTGTGCATGTGGCTTGCAGGAAAGGGGTTGCAGACGTTCGATCCGATGAATACGGGCGGCACCACCGAACAGGGCGGTTTCACCGTCACGCTGGTGCGAGCCGATCATTCCTCCGGCGATATCGTCGATGGCACGCCGGTTTATCTTGGCAATCCCTGCGGCGCGATCATCAAGGCTGACGGCGAGCCGACAATCTACCACATGGGCGATACCGATATTTTCTCGGATATGGGTTTGATTGCCGAGATTCATGAGCCGAAGATTGCCTTCGTGCCGATCGGCGACCGCTTCACGATGAATCCGCGCACGGCAGCTATGGCCGTCAGACGTTTCTTCAAACTCGATTCTGTCGTGCCCTGCCATTATGGCAGCTTCCCGATCATCGAACCGAATGCCGACAAGTTTGTTGCGGAAATGCAGGGAAGCGCAACCAAGGTGATCGTGCCGGAAAAGGGACGAGCATTTTCCGCGTGACGGAGCCGCCGAATGGCCGAAACCGACGTGCCGGCTGCCGCTGCGGAGCCGTCCTCTCCAAGCGGCGGATCCCGCCGGCCATGGATGTTCTGGGGAAGCTGTCTCTGGACCGGCGCGGCCATTCTGGTTTGGGTTCTCGTTCAGTTTCTGGTCGTTATAGCGCTGTTGTTCTGGTTCGAGGCTGCGCCCGATCTGCCGATCTCGGACATCGAGACGTTCGCTTCGCATGCCTTGGTGGTGTCGGTCGTTTCCATCGTCGCCGTACCGGCCGAACTCGGCGTGATCTGGCTGGCCGTACGCCTCGCGCGGTGGCGTTTTGCGGACTACCTTGCTCTGGTATGGCCGAAACGCCGCGACCTCATACTTGGGCTGATCTGCGTTGCCATCCTGTCGCCGCTGGCCGATCTGTCGTCCTATCTCGCCGGTCAACCTATCGTTCCCGATTTCGTCCGCAATCTCTACCTGACGGCGCGTGATTCAGGCACGCTCTGGCTGGTGGCGATTGCGCTGGTTGTGGCCGCGCCGCTCGCCGAGGAACTCGTTTTCCGAGGATTTATGTTTCGTGGCCTGGCGGAATCGCGCGTCGGAGTCGCAGGCGCGATCCTGATTCCGTCCGCCGTCTGGGCGGTCATGCATGTTCAGTACAGCCCGTTTTACATCGTGCATATCTTCATCATCGGACTGTTATTCGGATGGCTGCGATGGCGCTCGGGATCGACGACGCTGACGCTGATCCTGCATGCCGTCATCAATCTGATTTCGCTGATACAGGTCGCAATCCTGATCGAATGGATGACGTGACGCGTCATCCCGCCAGCGTTTCCGCCGGTGAATAACCGACCTATTTCTTGCGGTTGAAGGCATCGCGAATGGAATCGAGGCGCGATCCTGAATGATAGGTGCCGCCGATCTGATCGTCGCTTCGCGTGCCCAATTCGTTACACGTAACGTAGCCGTTGTCGCGCATGAGCCAGGTGTAGTTGTCAATCAAGCGGTGTTTGCAGCGGTTTCCACTTGGCGGAACAATGAGGACAGATCCGGTGCGCAAAGCATGATCGTCACCGCCATTCAGGGTATAGGACTTGTCTTGCTTTGTGCCGGACAGCCAGTCGCGGTCGTAGAAGGCGGCGGCGAAGACGATGATCAGCAAGCATCCGGCGAGAAGCGCGCGATAAAAATCGCGATAAGGCAATTTGCGCCCGGGACTGCCGCGTTTGATTGCGCCTGAGTCCATTCCGGTCTCCGCAATCGGGAGCATCGATGCCCCCTCGACACTACATTGACGTGAAATGCTCAACAATTGCTGAATAGCGCAGATCGAATGTGATATTGCGGCCGCGGTAAATTGGTGGCTGGAGCCTTCACTGCGTCATACTCAACCTCTAGGATTCGTGCGGAGTTGGCCGAATCGATTTTCGGTTGGGGCCGGCTTCTCAAGGAGGAAATCCATGAAGACGTTCGTTATCGCTGCCGTCATGGTGCTGGCCGCCGGCAGCGCCCATGCCGCCTCGTGCAAGGTCGAAGCGGCCAACAAGAAACTGGCAGGGGCCGCGCAGACGAGTTTTATGAAAAAGTGCGAAAATGATGCGACGGCGAAGTGCGAGGCCGATTCCGCGGCCAAGAAGCTCGCCGGTGCCGCCAAGGCCAGCCACATGAAGAAATGCATCAGTGACGCGGTCGGCAGCTAGGACGCGATCGTCTCGAGCGCCTGCGGCTTTACACTGCCGTGGCCTGGCGGTCTTCGCAAATCCTGCGGGACCGTTAGGCGGCTCAACGATCCTGCGGCGCGGGCTTGCGCCATTCCACCTCGCCGAGGTCCTCACGGAACGCGAACCGTTTCAGATGGTCGATCACGACACGTTCGGTTCGTGACAGCGCCTCGTCATCGGCCGCTTCGGCGCGCAGGGTCAGGGTGTCCGCCGTCGCCACGAGATCGCAGGCCCGGCCGTCCGCAAACGGAATATGACCCTTCTCGGGCGTGAACTCGACCGCGAATTTGTGACTCCAGTGCTTGCAGAGCTGCTGCAGATACCTGCTCGCCGACGCGGTCGCGATACGGGCTTCGGAAACGGGCATATCGTGGGTCCTGTTCAATCGTGCCCTTACATAGGTTGCAGCAGAGGGCGCGGCAACAGACGCCATTCAAGATTGGAGCGATTCCAGTGCCAGCACCGTCTGCGCAAGGGCGGACGACGAGCCGCTATTTTGCGGCGGGCTGGCGGAAACCGGTGCGCAATTGATCGATGCGTTCGGCAAACTGGACCTGCACGTCGGGATAGTGCGAATTCCACGTCACCGCCTCGTCGCAGGTGACGTAACCCGCATCGGCGATGAGCCAGGTCTGGTTGTCGATCACGCGGCGGCGACAGACATTGCCCTTCAGCGGCACGAACAGCACCGCGGCGCGCCGGCGCTCTTTCTCGGCATGGGCCAGCAGCAGGGCATCCGCGTCGACGGCATTTTGCCACTGCACCGAGGCGGTCCAGGTCAGGCCGCCGGCAAGCATGACCCCGAACACGACGCTCATGGCGAGGCCGATGCAGCGTTCGCGCCGGCTGAATTGCTGCCGGGCGGCTTTGCGCGCGATGTTGCGGCCGGGGCGGGGCCGGGGATCCGGCACCTGCATTGTGCGCCGGGGCGCATTGGCTTTCAAACGGGGCATTCCAGTCCTTGGCGGGCATTCACGCGCGCGAAACTAGGGGCCCGCCCTTCAGGACTTCTCTATCCGCGGCAAGGCATTTGTCTCGAATTGTCGGCAAACCGCGCCGCCTCAGCCGGTATGCGGGTCCACCGCCGGCGGGTCGCTGGCCGGAAAGCTTTCCTCCAACGCCTCATCCAGCCGCTCATCGAGATGCTGCTTCTCCGCCGCCGCATCGAGGAGGTCGGCATAGTCGGGATGCTTCTCGATATAGGCGGCCACGAAGGGGCATTGCGCCACGACGCGCAGACCGTCCCGGCGCACGCGATCGAGCGCGCCGCGGATGAGCCGCGAACCGATCCCCTGGCCGGCCAGTGCCTGCGGCACCTCGGTATGCACGAAGGTGATGAGGCCGGGCGCGCGCCGGTAATAAGCGGCGGCGAGATGGCCGCCGACCGCGAGTTCGAAACGGCCTTCGGCGGGATTATCGGTCACCTGTTCGGTCATTGTGCGGATCCTGCCTGTTGTGAACGTTATCTGGGAATGCCGGGCTGCATTGTACAGGCCCGCCGCGGGCGCGCCATGCCCCGCAATGCGCAGGATTTGAACCATCCGCTCCCCCGGCGCGACCAAGTCGCGACCGTCATGTCGGGGATTCTCATGTCTGCCATCCTGTCCGGCTGGAGCGCTGTCGCGGCGATCGGCCTTGTCCTGTTCACGCCGACGCTTGCGGTTTGCATCGCCGTCATGCGCAGCCT
>JAEWCJ010000069.1 GCA_023390695.1 Pseudomonadota bacterium
GTCATGCCCGGCCTTGTGCCGGGCATCCACGTCTTTGCGTATTCCGCGCATTGTTGAAGACGTGCATGGCCGGGACAAGCCCGGCGATGACGAAATTCCAATTCTTATGCCGCGGCGGCGGCCGGGCGAACCACCGGCTTCTCGACGATCGGCAGATTGATCAGCGCCGACAGGACCCCGAGGAGAATGGTGAAATACCAGATCACGTCGTAGGACCCGGTCTGCTCATACAGCACGCCGCCGAGCCAGACGCCAAGGAAGCCGCCAACCTGATGGCTGAAAAAGGCGAAGCCTGCGAGCATGGTCAGCCAGCGCATGCCGAACATCACCGCGACCAGCCCCTGCGTTGGCGGGATGGTCGACAGCCACAGCAATCCCATGACCGCACCGAAGATCAGCGCCGTGACCGGATGTGCCGGCAGGCTGATGAACACCGCGATGACCACCGCGCGCAAGGCGTAGATCAGCGCCAGGATGTAACGCTTGGGCATCTTCTCGCTCAGATAGCCCGCCGCGATCGACCCGATGATGTTGAACAGGCCGATCAAGGCCAGCGTCCACGCGCCGACATCGACGGACAGGCCGCGATCCACCAGATAGGCGGGCAGATGCAGGGTGATAAAAAACACCTGAAAGCCGCAGGTGAAATATCCGGCGGTGAGCAGCAGATAGCTGCGATGGCCGCTCGCCTCGCGCACCGCCTGCCAGACCGATTGCTGCGGCGCCGCTGTCGCGGCGGCCGGCGCGCTGCGCGGCACCGCGAGCGCCAACGCCAGCGGGAACAGCAGCAGCACGATGACGGCAAAGATCCACAAGGCCGCATGCCAGCCAAAAGCGCTATGCAGACCGACGGCCAGCGGCGAAAACAGGAATTGTCCGAACGAGCCGGCGGCGGTGCCGAGGCCGAATGACAGGGTGCGCCAGCTTGGCGGCAGCAGCTTTGCAAAGGCGCCGAGCACGATGGGAAGTCCGGTGCCGGCAAGACCAAAACCGATCAGGACGCCAGCCGAGATGAACAATTCTCCCGGTGTCGTCGCATTCGCCATCCAGGCCAGTCCGGCTGCATAGAGAACGGTGCCCACCCAGATCACCCGCACCGGTCCGACCCGGTCGGCAATGGCGCCGAGAAACGGCATTCCGGCGCCCCACAGCAGCATCTGCACCGCCAGCGCGAAGGCGAACACGTCGCGGCCCCAGCCGTGCTCCAGTGACATCGGTGTGAGGAACAGCCCCAGCGCGGCGCGCGGGCCGAAGCCGAGCATCGCGACCAGACAGCCGCAGATGATAATAACGGCCGGCGTCTGCCACGCCCGAAGCTGGCTCATGAAGTCCTCCCCTTGGTCCGGATCAGGCGGACGCAGCCGCCGACCGCACGACCGGTTTTTCATTGATTGGCAGATTGATCGCCGCCGAGGCAACACCGAAGAACACCGACAGCCACCAGACGAGATCGTAGGAGCCGGTGGTCTCGAATGCATATCCGCCGATCAGGACGCCGAGAAAACCGCCGACCTGATGGCTGAAGAAGGCAAAGCCGAACAGCATGGCGAGCCAGCGCGTGCCGAACATCGTCGCGACAAGCCCCGATGTCGGCGGCACGGTGGAGAGCCAAAGCAGCCCTGTCACGGCACCGAAGACCAGAGCCGACACCGGCGTCATCGGCAGCATGATGAA
The DNA here is from genome assembly GCA_023390695.1 of Pseudomonadota bacterium. The sequence goes on from JAEWCJ010000069.1 coordinate 1,675, forward strand.
GGCGACGATGGAGAGCGCGCGCAGGAAATAGATGATCGAGAGAATGTAGCGCTTCGGCATGCGGCTCATCAGCCAGCCGGAGGTGAGCGAGCCGATGATATTGAACAGGCCGATGACGCCGATCGTCCAGGCGCCGATCTCGTTGGACAGCCCGCGGTCGACGAGGAAGGCCGGCAGATGCACGGTGACGAAGGCAAGCTGGAAGCCGCAGGTGAAGAAGCCCAGCACCAGCAGGACGTAGCTGCGGTGTCTGAAGGCTTCCGCCAGCGCCTGAATGAGAGACTGGTTGGCCGCGTCGCCAACGTTGGTCGAGCGTTCGGCGCGCGGCGTGCGCAAGGCCACCGACAGCGGCAGGATGAGCAGCATCATGCCGGCGAAAACCAGCAGCGCCGTCTGCCAGTCGAACTGGTCGATCAGGGCGCGGGCGAGCGGCGAGAACAGGAATTGTCCGAACGAGCCGGCGGCGGTGGCGGCGCCGAAAGCGAGGCCGCGCATGTGTTCGGGGACCAGCTTGCCGAATGCGCCGATCACCAGATTGAAGGAGCAGCCCGACAGGGCGAGACCGATCAGCACGCCGGTGGAGATATGCAAGGTGCCAGGCGTGTCCGAATAGGCCATCAGCGCCAGGCCCGCCATATACAGGAGCGCGCCGCCGCTCAGCACGCGGACGGTGCCGAAGCGGTCGGCGATGGCACCGGCGAAGGGTTGTGCGACACCCCAGAGCAGATTTTGGATCGCCACCGCGATCGAGAACACTTCCCGGCCCCAGCCGTGCGTTACCGACATCGGGGTCAGGAACTGGCCGAGCGCCGAGCGCGGCCCAAAGCCCAGAAGCGCAATCACGCAGCCGCAGAGGACGATGACCGCCGGTGTACGCCAGGAGACGGGACGCCCGGAGGCGGAACTGATCGACATGAAATGCTCCGGCGTTTTCGAGGCCAGCGACATCAAACCACACCGGCCCTGTAGGAGCC
>JAEWCJ010000431.1 GCA_023390695.1 Pseudomonadota bacterium
CCGCTGGTCCGGGCCACCGCCCGGCCGGGCGCGGACGCCGAAATCGGCGGGTTCGGCGGCCTGTTCGACCTGAAACGGCTGGGCATGAGCGATCCGCTGCTGGTCGCCGCCACCGACGGCGTCGGCACCAAGGGCAAGAGCGCCATCGAGACCGGCCGCCATGCCACCATCGGCATCGACCTCGTCGCCATGTCCGTGAACGACCTTGTCGTGCAGGGCGCCGAGCCCCTCTTCTTTCTCGATTATTTTGCCTGTTCCCGGCTCGATCCGGAGATCGGCGCGCAGGTGGTCGCCGGCATTGCCCAGGGTTGCAAGGATTCCGGCTGCGCCCTGATCGGCGGCGAAACCGCGGAAATGCCCGGCATCTATCAGAGCGGCGATTACGACCTTGCCGGTTTCGCGGTCGGCGCGGTGGAGCGCAACGCGGTGCTGCCGCGAAAGGATATTGCCGCCGGCGATGTCATGCTTGGCCTCGCCTCATCGGGGGTCCACTCCAACGGCTTTTCGCTGGTGCGCAAGGTCGCCGAACATGCCGGTGTGTCATGGAGCGATGCAGCGCCGTTCGATCCCGGCAAGACATTGGGCGAAGCGGTGCTCACGCCGACACGGCTCTATGTGAAATCCTGCCTCGCCGCCATCCGCGACACCGGCGCGGTGAAAGCCCTGGCGCATATCACCGGCGGCGGCTTCCCCGACAATATCCCGCGCGCCCTGCCCAAGGATCTCGGTGTGCGCATCGACCTTGAGCGGGTACCGGTGCTGCCGGTCTTCAAATGGCTGGCCAAGGCCGGCGAGATCGCGGTGCCGGAAATGCTGCGCACCTTCAATTGCGGGATCGGCATGGTGGTCGTCGTCGCGCCCGACCAGGCGGCGCAGGTGCGCGGCGTGTTCGAGCGGCACGGCGAGACCGTCGTCGCACTCGGCGAGGTCATTCCCGCGCCCGCCGGCGGCGAGCAGGTGCAGACTTCCGGCACCCTGAATCTCGCATGATCGTAACATCGGCGCGCAAACGTGTTGCCGTCCTGATTTCCGGGCGCGGCTCCAACATGACCGCGCTGATCGCGGCGGCCAAGGCGCCCGATTATCCGGCCGAGATCGCGCTGGTGCTGTCGAACCGTCCGGAGGCCGGCGGTCTCGCGGTGGCGCAGCGCGACGGCATCGCGACCGCGGTCGTCGATCACAAGGATTTCGGCAAGGACCGCGAGGCCTTCGAGGCCGCGGTGCAGGCGAAGCTCGATGCCGGCGGCATCGAGATCGTCTGCCTCGCCGGCTTCATGCGGCTGCTGACCCCGTGGCTCATCAGCCGCTGGGACCAGCGCATGCTCAACATCCATCCGGCGCTGCTGCCTGCCTACAAGGGCCTGCACACGCACGAACGCGCGCTCGCCGACGGCGCCAGCGAGCATGGCGCGACCGTGCATTTCGTCGTGCCGGAAATGGATTCCGGCCCGATCATCGCGCAGGGCAAGGTGCCGGTGCTGGCCGGCGACGACGCGGCGACGCTGGCGGCGCGCGTGCTCGCGGTGGAGCACAAGATCTATCCGCTGGCGCTGAAACTGGTGGCGCAGGACCGCGTGCGCGTCGTAGGCGGCCGCTGTGCGATCGACGGCCCTCTTCTCCCCGAGGAAACGGCGTTCATTCCGGCCTGAGCGCGGTCTTCGCCGCAAAACAAAACCCCCGGCGGCTGACCGGGGGCGGAATATACTCCGGAAATCGAATTCTCCGTTCATCTTCCGGTACGTCTCACGCGATTTTCAGATTTTCCGCAGACGTCTTTCCGCGATTGCTCACCAGTTCATACTCGATCGTCTGACCTTCATTGAGCGTGCTCAACCCCGCACGTTCGACCGCCGAGATGTGCACGAACACATCCTTGTCGCCGGCGGTCGGCTTGATGAATCCGTAGCCCTTGGTGGGGTTGAACCATTTGACGGTGCCCTTCTGCATCGTCGGTCTCCTTAGCCACATTGAACCGATTCAACGATGACGCGCGGGCGCGCCGTCGGCCTGCTCGCGACGTCACAACCCTGTTTTGGGGGAAGTCCGTAACGGAGTGCATCGAAGGATGCATACGGGGCGAACGAACCAAAACCAGATTGCGCAAAAAATTATGCGGGGAATTGCGGCTTAAGAAGGACGCGCGGATTTCAAGCAGGCGCATGGAGATTCGCCGGCGTCCGAAAAAACGACATGCCATTGCACCGGCCGCCGCCCGCACCGCAGCACATGCGCCGGAAAGAAACAGTTTTGTTTTGCCGAAAAGCATTTTACTTTTCGGTCGGGGATCAGAGGGACGGATTCTGCGTGACGGGCAAGACCGGACGGCATCAGGGTAGCGAGGGCGCTTGGCCGCGGGCGGCCTTGCCTGTTGCGGCCTTGCCTGTTTTTGTTGCTGTCTGTGTGTTCGCCGGCATCTCGTCCGCCCGGGCACAGACGCCGCCCACCCAGCAATTGCCTGCAGCGGTCGGCAACATCTCCCTCTCGTCACCCGCTGCCACGCTTGAGGTCGGCACCCGATTCCTGCGGCATCTCGGCACCGAGGCCGCCGCCCGGGCGACCGGCGCCCCCAGCCGCTTCGATCCCGCCGGCGGCGGCGCCGATCTCGAAGACGCGCCAGCGGCGGTGCAAATCGGCGAACGCTATCGCGCCTGGTTCGAAGCCTATGGCATACGCTCGCGCATGGATCCGCGCGGCGACTTCGCCGGCGACAAGCGGCGCATTATCGGCGGCGGCGCGGGCCTCGGCATGGTCCTGACGCCGGGCGTGTCGGTCGGCATTTCGGTTGACCAGAGCCGCACCGATGTCGACATCTCGCCGCTCGCGCAGTCCTCCAAAATCGATCTGACCCAGATCGGCGGCAATATCGCCTTCGAATCCGGCCCCTGGGTGCTCGGCGTCGCCGCCGTTCACGGCTTCGGCAAAGTGGACCAGCAGCGCGGCGCCGCCGCGCCGTCGCTGTCCACC
>JAEWCJ010000054.1 GCA_023390695.1 Pseudomonadota bacterium
ACCGGCGACACGCAAGGCTGGCAATAGGCTTCGTCGGACTTGATCACCAGAAGTTTGTCGATGGCTGTACGCGCGGTTCTGACATCCTTGTCGTCCTTCGCATAGCCAAGCGCATCGAACATCATCACCGTGTTCGCCATCGCCGGAAAAATCGCGCCGAGACCGTCCTCGCCGTTCAACCGCTCGGTCACGAAGGCGACGGCCTTGTTGATCGCGCGCTGGCGCGTGCGGGCCGGAAACAGCGGTTCGGCCGCGCGCAAGATGACGTCGATCGTCCGGAACAGAACGAACCAGAACCATGTCTGATGCGGCGCCTTCGGTGCAAGGCCAAGATTGTCCGGGGAGTGGATGAACAATTCGTCGATGGTCACGCCATGCGGATTGCGGGCTTTCGGTTTCAACGCCTGCAGCACCATCAGCGGCACGATCACCGTTCTCGCCCAATAGGAAATCTTCGACAGGTGGAACGGAAACCATCGCGGCAGCAGCACGATCTCCACCGGCATCACCGGGACGCTGCGCCAGGGCACGAGGCCGTAGAGCGCCAGCAGCATGCGGGTGAAGACGTTGCTGTGCGCGGCGCCGCCGCGGCCGAGAATGGCCTCGCGGGCGTGCTGCATATGTTCGGCGTCGACAGGGTCGCCGATCATCTTGAGCGCGAAATAGGCCTTCACGCTGGCGCTCATGTCGAAGTCGCCGTCGTGGAACAGCGGCCAGCCGCCATGCGCGCCCTGGATACGGCGCAGATACGCGGCGATTTTCGATTCCAGCGCGCGATCGACCGGCTCGCCAAGATAGTGCCGCAGCAGGATGTACTCAGCCGGGATGGTGGCGTCGGCCTCCAGTTCGAAAACCCAGTGGCCGTCGGGACGTTGCAATTTGAGAAGCGCGTCGCTCGCCGCCTCGATGCTCTGCTCGAGGCTCCGGCCGGCCGCAGCGGGCCGTTCGCGCAAGGATGTCGACTTTGCAGTGCCGTTCATCTGCTCACACGCTCTGTCTGGTCCTCACACATTCCGCCGCACGCTGTCCGGAACGCACGGCGCCCTCGATGGTTGCAGGCAGGCCGGTGGCGGTCCAGTCGCCGGCAAGAAAGAGATTGGCCCACGGGCCTCGCGTCGCCGGCCGCTTCTCGTCTTCCTGCGGCAATGCGGCGAAAGTGGCACGTCGCTCCCGCACGATCTGCCATGCGGGGAGTTCGCTGGGCATGTTCGTGACCTGCGCAACCTCGCCCCAGATGTCGCGGGCGAGGGCTTCGCGAGGCGTCTCCAGCAGATGATCGGCCGCGCTGATCGTCACCGAGAGACGGTCCGGAAACGCGAAGATCCACTGCGTGAGGCCGTTGATCACGCCCGTCATCAACGGGACATCGGGCGGCGGAGCGACCCGGAAATGTGCGTTGACGATGGCGCGGAATGCGGTGGGCGCTGGCAGGTTGGGCAGCAGCGCGGATGCGACCGGCGGCGGCACGGTTAGAATGACGGTATCGGATGGCGCAAGCCGGATGGTCTCGTCCCCGAAATCGAGCGCCTCAACGCGTTCTCCCGCGAAAGCAAGAGCGCGCAGCCGGTGTCCGAGATGCACCTTTGCGCCTGCGGTCTGCAGCCAGCGAAGGGCAGGATCTATGAATGCGTTCGCCAGCCCGTCGCGCGCGATCAGCGGCCGGCAGGCCCGGCCGCCGGCCAACAACGTTTCCTTGATGATGGAAGCGGCCAGCCGGGCGGATGCCTCCTTGGGATCCGTGTTCAGCGCCGCCAGCAGGACGGGTTGCCAGAGCGCCTCATACAGCTTTCCTGAACACGGCATGACCTGCGCGATGGTTTTGCCGTGCGGCGCCCGCAGCAGCGGCCATAGACCGAGGTAATCCACGGCCCGCGTCTCCGGCACGCGCCTTGCGCGGTCGGAAATCCACCATGGAATGCGCCCGTTGTTCGGACGCAAGAGCCAGCGCGTCGTGCCGGCCAGGTCGATAAAGTGGAATTCCGCAGCAGGCGGTCCGATCAGCCGGTCCTCGGCGCCGATCACCCGCAGATATGCGAGCGTCGCGTGATTGCCCGACAACAGCAGATGATTGCCGTTGTCGATCGTCATTCCCAGCGCGGGATCGTGATAGGAGCGGCAGCGTCCGCCGGCCTGTCCGGCGGCCTCATGAATGACAACGTTTGCATCGGTTTGCGCCAGCCGCACCGCCGCAGCGAGCCCAGCCAGTCCGGCGCCGACGATGTGAACGGTGGGGGCCATCAGATCACGGCGTAACGCGCGAGGATCCAGAACAGTTCACGGCGTCCGATCCGAACGGGCGTGCGGGGCGGCGCCCAGCCCCGCGCGTTCAGCCGGTCGAGCATCACCTTGTAGACTTCCGCCATGACCCGCGGCGTGCGCACCATGCGACGAGGCGACCGCTGCATGATGACGTCCGCTTCGTGGAAATGCTTTTGGATGCGTGCGACCAGAATCTGGCAGGCCGCATCAAGCCGTTCGTGAGCAAGAACCGAGGCCGGCGCAAGGTCGGTGATTCCGTTGTCCAGCAACGCTTCGCGCGGCAGATAGAGGCGTCCCGCGTCCGCGTCCTCATCGAGATCGCGCAGGATGTTGGTCAGTTGCAGCGCCCGCCCGAGATGATAGGCAAGCGATGTCCCATCGGCCTGCCCCAGGCCGAACACTTTCACGCAAAGCCGGCCGACCGCGCTGGCCACCCGGTCGCAGTAAAGATCGAGCGTGGCGAAATCGGGCGCGCGAATGTCGGATACGACGTCCATTTCCATGCCGTCGATGATGGCGATGAAATCCTTCTGCGGCAGGTCGAAGTCGCGGACCGGTATGACAAGTCCGCGCATGCGCGGTGGCGGCGTTCCGGCGTAAAGTGCCTCGACATCGGAACGCCACCGCTCCAATTCCTCAAGACGCTCGGTCCGTGGTCCGCGGTCGTCCGCCACATCGTCGACCGCCCTGCAAAACGAATAGATCTGATAAACGGCCTCGCGCTGGGGCCGCGGCAGGATTCGCATGCCGTTATAGAAAGAACTGCGCGACGCGCGCCTGGCAGCCTCTTCCGTATCCGGGTCGACAAGGGTCACGCTAGTCCTCACGCATGTGTTGCGTCCTAAACGATGACGCCGCTCGTCGCCGGATGCCCTGTCCGATGCCTTCGATGATCCCGATTGCCCCTGCGGCAGCGGCACCGGCAGTGCCCAGATGGACGCGTTCGCTCAGGGGATCCCGCTGCATCAGCAGCGCCGTGAGTTTGCGGGCGAGATTTTGGATGACCGAGATTTCCAGCCGTAAGCGGAAATCATTGACCTGTGCCGAGAGCGGTTCCGCCTCCTGCAACAGAACAGCGGTGCGCCCGGCCAGGTCGCGGATGCAGCGCAGCAGCTCCGGAGATGCTTTTGCGGCGCCGAGAGCCGTCGTTGGCGTGTCGTGACGCTCCAATGTATCAAGCGGGATATAGATGCGGTCGAGCGTCCGGTAATCCGCGCCGCAATCCTGCAGATGGTTGATGATCTGCAATGCGGCGCACAGCGCATCGGAGGCCGGCCATGTCGCGCGACTTTCGCCGTGAACGTCGAGCACGAAGCGGCCCACCGGCATTGCCGAATACGAACAGTAGCGGATCAGCTCGTTCCAATCCTGATAGCGGCGCTTGGTGACGTCCATACGAAACGCCGTCAGCAGATCCTGCGCATGTTGCAGCGGCAAGCCGCGTGCGGTGAGAGCCTGCCGGAGCGGGATGGCGTCGGTCGCTTCGTCGCCGTTGCCGAGCAACGTCTCCTCCAGGCGGTCCAGCCGCTCAAGCTTTTCGTCCTCCGGCATCGACGGATGGTCGGCGATGTCGTCGGCAGCGCGGGCGAACCGGTAGAAAGCGAGAATTGTCCGGCGATGGCGCGGATGAATGAGGAACGAGGCGACCGGAAAATTCTCGTCGCGATGGGTCTTACTCGGCTCCATTCCGGCGGATGTCATCATCAAGTCCCGGACACATTCGCGTGAACTCGCCCCTTCCAAAGCCCGCCTCGTCCGCGCCGATGCTGATAGGCCGAGTGTAACGTGAAAATCATGTAGGCAAACCCTATTGCGGGCAGGGCGGCACCCCATAGCGGGGACACACGGTAGAACCGCAGGATCGGCTGGAACGCCAAGGCCATCGCAGCCCAGCCCAGCAGGCCGCAGATCCTGCTCACGCCCGTTCCGAACAGGGCGAAATAGGGTGGCACAAGATAGGTCAGCGCCATGGCCGCCGTGGTCGCCATGAGCAGCAACGGCGAATAGCGCAGTTGATGGTAAGCTGATCGGGAAACCATCTGCAGAATATCGCCGATCCGCGGATACGCCCGCAGGCTGCGCACCCGTTCGGTGAGGCCTAGCCAGATCGGCCTGTCCGATTTCAGCTTCCTGGCCAGAGCGCAGTCGTCGATCAGCGCATTGCGGATCGCCTCGATGCCGCCCGCCTGCCGCAAGGCATTGCGATTCACCAGCATGCAGCCGCCGGCTGCTGCTGCGGTTTTGCGGCTGCTGCGGTTCACCCAGGCAAACGGGTAGAGCATCTGGAAGAAGAACACGAAAGCGGGGATGAACGCGCGCTCGGCCCATGTTTCGCAGCGCAACTTGGCCATCAGTGACGTGAGCGCCAGATCACCGGTCTCCGCGCGGCGGACCAGCGATGCGAGCGTGTCGGGTGCGCAGGCGATGTCTGCATCAATGAAGAGCAGGTAATCGGGCGGCGGCGACAGGCTGTCCGCATGCTCCACACCCTGTTTCATCGCCCAGACCTTGCCGGCCCAGCCGGCCGGCAGCGGCTGGCCGGGAACGGTCGTCAGGCGATGCCCGGTGTGTGCGCCGGCGGCGGTCCTGGTCGCTATACCGGAGGTGCCGTCCGTGCTTTGATCGTCCACCACGATCACATCGAAAGAGCCGGGATAGTCCTGTGTCAGAAGGCTGTGCACGCTCTGTGCGATGACCGTTGCTTCATTGCGCGCGGGCATCACGGCGACCACACGCGGCCAGCTTTCCGGCTCCGGCCACACGTCTGTATCGTCCCGCACCGAGGCGAGCCAGAAACCGCCGCGCGCGACGATGAGATAGATCCAGATCGCCAGGCTGAGAGCTGCGAGCACAAGACCCATGGTCATCGCGGCTCCCGCCTAGCCGGCCGCGCGAGCGCGCATGGCGTTGTCAACGAGGGTCTTGCCCAGCGACCAAACCGCGCCGGGAACGCGGTGCGCGTCGGCGATGACGGCATAGAAGGAACGTTCGATCCAGTCGCAATCGGATTCCGAAATGATCAGTGGCGGCAGCAGCTTGATGGTGTGGATGCCGTGTCCGGCGACCTGGCACAGGATGTGGTGCTCCTTGAACAGCGGGATGACGATGAGCTGGCAGAACAGCCCGCTATTGACCATTTCGAGGGCGTTCCAGGCGGCCTTCAGCTTGAGCGAGCGGGGCGGTCCGAATTCGATTCCGATCATCAGCCCCTTGCCGCGTACGTCCTTCACCAGTTCGTATTTTCCGGACATTTCGGTGAAAGCATCGAGCAGCCGGCGGCCCATGCGGTCGGCATTCTCGATCTGGCGCTCCGACTCGATGATCTCTAGCGTGGCGATGCCGGCCGCCATCGCCAG
>JAEWCJ010000059.1 GCA_023390695.1 Pseudomonadota bacterium
GCCCCCGAATGACCAATGCCCGGCTTACGGGAACCGCGGCAGGCCCGGAATCGACGGCAGTCCCGGGATCGACGGGATTTGCGGCGCGCCCGGCAGGTTACGCGGATCCAGATTGCGGATGTTGAGCCGCTGATTGATCAACTGACGGCCGATGCCCTGCCAGGAGAAGAGCTGCTGCACCAGATTCCGGTCCCGCAGCAATTGCTCCGGCGAAATCTGCAACGGCACGGCGATCAGCCGCTGCGCGGCAAGCTGGATCGCCAGACCGGTCGCGGCCTGGGTGAGCTGTCCAAGCTGCGAACCGTCGCGGCCGAAAATATCGATGCGGCCAACCGCCCCGTTGGCGTCCGGATAGAGCTTCACATTGACGGGCTGGCCCGGCGGCACCTCGACGACGCCGGTCGTGCCGCGAATCCCGAGCGTCGCCGTCGGCGTCGTGATGCGCATGTTGCCGGTCTTCGCGACTTGCGCGGCAACAAAGCCGACGGTGCCGCGGGTGACGCCAAATCGTGCGGCATTTCTGCCGCCCTTGCGATACACGAAATCGTCGACCGTGATCGTCGCGTTGGATGTCAGGCTGAACGTGGTTTCGTCGTCGAAGGTCACGCCGAGCGAACCGCCCGGCCCCGTCTGCAAACGGTCGCCCTTGCGGATGTCATCGCCCTTCTTCAGCGCCGTCGATCCGCCGCCGCGCGCCACCGTCGCCGGCTGGGTGACCGTCGCCACGCTGCCGATCGCATTCGCCGACGCCTGCGATTGGGCTTGCGGGCGGGGCTGTTGTGTCTGGGCTGCAGCCGGTGACAGCAGAAAGGCGGCGCACATCAACAGTGCGGCAAGGGTCTTGAGCCCGGCCATGAGCGGACCTCAGCAAAAATCATTTCGGGAAAGCAGGCGGGGAAAAATCAACAACAGGCTGTGCTAGCTAGCCGAAGGCACGTGCCGCGGCAAGTGGTCGCGCCAATCGTGCACGGATTCCGCGGGCACCGGGATGCAATCCCGTCCGGTTGCGCATGACGGAGCCGCAAGCCTCGCGGCTCATCTCCTGGCCGAAGATTTTTATAAAATCCTCAGTAGGTTACCGACACCCGCATATTCCCGTCATTGCGCAGGATGCGCAGCGAGATGTCGGTTTCGTGCTGACGGATGGCGAGATCAATGCTCGACTTGCCCAGGGTCAGATTGCGCAGCACCACTTCCTCGATGAAGTCGGGCAGATGCGGATCGTGCAGCCGCACTTCGTTGCGTGACGGCAGGAACCAGAGGCCGAGCGAGGCCTGCAAGAGCGCAAACGGCGCCGCGGCGGACCAGGCCTGCGGTGCGCAGGCCACAGGATAAAGTGTCGGCCCGCGCCCGCGCCCGCGCTTGAAGCCGCAGAACAGCTCCGGCAGCCGGCTGAGATCGAAATAGGTCGCCGCATCGAACAGGCCCTTGAAGACGCGCTTGATCGGGTCCCGCAATCCGTAACGCGCGAAGCCGAGCGCGATCATCGCATTGTCATGCGGCCAGACCGAGCCGTTGTGATACGACATCGGATTGTAGCGGCGTTCGCCCCGCGCGACGGTGCGGATGCCCCAGCCGGTGAACGACGACCGCAGCATCAGCCCGGCGGCGACGGTCCGCGCGCGCTGCAGCGGCGCGATGCCGGAGAGCAGCACCTGCCCGGCATTCGAGGTCTGCACGCGGCATTGCCGCTTCTCGCCGTCCAGCGCCAGCGCATAGGTGCCGATCTCCTCGCACCAGAACGCCTCGTTGAAACGCTTGGCGAGATCCGCCGCCTGTGCATCGAGCTTGTCCGCCAGCGCGTCGCGGCCCAGCCGCCGCGCCGCCCGCGCCGCCAGCTGCTTGGCGGCATAGACATAGCCCTGCACCTCGACAAGCGCGATCGGCCCTTCGGCCAGTTCGCCGTCGGCGTGGAAGACCGCGTCATGCGAATCCTTCCAGCCCTGATTGGCGAGCCCCTTCTCGGTCTGCCGCTCATATTCGACGAAGCCGTCGCCGTCGCGGTCGCCCCAGGTGTCGATCCAGGCGAGTGCGGCTTCGATATGCGGCCACAATTCGCGCATCGTCTCGTCGTCGCCGGTGCGCTCCGCATAGGCGCCGGCCAGCATCACGAAAAGCGGCGTCGAATCGACGCTGCCGTAATACAGGCCGAACGGCACCTCCCGCAAAGCCGCCATCTCGCCGGAGCGCATTTCGTGCAGGATCTTCCCCGGCTCGGCGTCGTTCAGCGGATCCGTCTCCTGCGCCTGATAGGCCGCGAGCCGCCGCAACACGCCGCGCGCCATGCCGGCATCGCACCACAGCATCTGCAAGGCGGTGAGCAATCCGTCGCGGCCGAATGTCGTGGAATACCAGGGGATGCCGGCATAGGGATAAGGTCCCTGCGGCGTCTGCGTCATCAGCATGTTCAGGTCGGCCGCCGAACGGCACAGCACCTCATTGAACAGATCGTTCGAGGTCTGGACGGACGTGATGGTCTGGCTGCAGCGTCTGCGCTCACGTCCGGCGGCAATCATGCTACGGAAGAACAGGTCGGGGCGCTTGTCTTCGACGCGATCGCAGGTCAGCGTCATGAACAGCGCGCAGCGTTCCTTGCTGGGCAGCGTGATGTCGTAGGTGGCGTGCCCGGTGGTCAGCTCGCTCGGCGCCGGATCGAAGCTCAGCGTGCTGACGCGCTCGCGCCCGTCCAGACCGAAATATCTGAGAACCACGCGGCCGTTCTTGTCCACCTCCGCCGCCGAGCGCCCGCGCCGGTCGCGCCGCAGGCCGCGCACCTCGAACACATCCGCGAAATCGGTGGAGAAGGACATCGACAGCCGCACGTTGAGCGTGTTGTCGTCGTGGTTGCGGATGCCCAGACGCTGATAGGCGGTGTCGCGCCAGAGAAATATCGTGCGCACGATATGCAGCTTGTCCTTGGGCAGCAGCAGCGTATCGCCGGCAAAGATATCCGGATTGGTCAGATCGATCGTCAGCACCAGATTCTCGTCGTCGATATTCGAACCGAGCAGCAGCAACTGCATGCCGTTCAGCAGCAACTGGCAGCGCGTCAGAAAGCGCGTGTCGGCGTGAAAGATGCCGTCCCGCCCGCCCGCACTGGCGCCGATATCGCCGTGGCTGTCGAGCACGGCGAAGGTGTCGCCATGCTTGAGCGTCCGCCGCGGCCGGGTCACCGGCCCGATGGCCGGAATGTAGAAATCGGTTTCCGGCGACGGTGCGTGCAGTTTCGCTGCAATCGAGGCTGCCTCATTACTCAACGTCCAGTTCCTCGTTCTTGACGATGCCCTTGATGGCGATCTCCCGGTC
>JAEWCJ010000095.1 GCA_023390695.1 Pseudomonadota bacterium
AGCAACGGCCCTTCCGGCCTCTGGTCGGCAAGGCGCTGAACCATGTCGCCGAGCGTGCCGGCGATCACCGTTTCGTCCGGGCGCGTCGCGCGCGCGATCGCGATCACCGGCGTCGCCGGGTCGAGCCCGTGCGCCAGCGCCTTCTCCGCCAGCAACGGGAAGGTGCGCATCGGCATGTAGATCGCCGTGGTCGCCGACGCATCGGCGATGCTCGCCCAGTCAAGATCGTCCGGCAGTGCGCCGTCCTGCGCATGCCCGGTCACATATTGAATGCGCCGCGCCAGCGCGCGATGCGACAGCGACACGCCGAGCGAACTCGCCGCGCCCTGCGCGGCGGTGATGCCGGGCACCACATCGACCGCGATCCCGGCCTTGCGGCACGCCGCGATTTCTTCGCCGGCGCGTCCGAATATCATCGGGTCGCCGCCCTTCAGCCGCACCACGCGCTTGCCGCTGCGTGCAAGATTGACCATCAGTGCTTTGATGTCGGTCTGCCTGCAGGACGGCCGCTGCCCGCTCTTGCCCACCAGCATCTTCTTCGCTTCGCGGCGCGCGAAATCGAGAATCTCCGGCGAGACCAGATCGTCGAACAGGATCACGTCGGCCGATTGCAGCGCCCGCACCGCCCGCAAGGTGAGCAATTCGGGATCGCCCGGGCCGGCGCCGACCAGCGTCACCGCGCCCCGCTCCACCTTGCCGCCAAGCGCGTTGACCTCGGACATCAGCCGCACGAGGTCTGCCTCGGCCGGTTCGTGATTGGGGTTGGCGACCGCAAAGCCGGTGAAGAGTCGCCAGAACTGGCGGCGTCCACTCTGTGAAAGAGTCGAAGCCTGCACGTATGTGCGCCAGGCCTGCGCCGCCTTCGCCCACAGCGCGAAGCCGGCCGGCAGCATCGCCTCGATCTTGGCCCGCACCGCCTGACCGAAAACCGGCGCCGCGCCGTCGGTCGAGATACCGACGACGAGTGGCGAGCGGTTGACGATGGCACCGAATGCGAAGTCGCAGAAATCCGGCTTGTCGATCACATTCACCGGCACCCCGGCGGCGCGCGCCATTTTCGAAAAATGCGCCGCTGTTTCGTCCTGCTCGCAAGCACCGATCGCCAGTGCCGCGCCGGCGAGATCGTCCGGCATGCAATCGCGGCGATGAATGACAATGCGGCCATGCGGCGGATCGAGCGCCAGGTCCGCCATTTCCGCGCCGGGATCGGGCGTGAAGACATCGACGCTCGCACCCGCTGCCGACAGCAATTCCGCTTTCCAGGCGGCCGCGGCGCTGCCGCCCGCGACCACCGCGCGCTTGCCGTCCAGCGCATAGAATACCGGCAGACGGGCGAGACGCTGCATCCGCGTGGATGGCTGATCAGACGGTTTCCGGGGCTCGCTCATTCTGGTGCTCTCTGGCGCTGGATTGCGCCAATTCCTGCGCGACGATCTTCTTCAGTTCCGGCAGGCAGGACCCGCAATTGGTGCCGGCGCGCAGCGCCTTGCCGATCGAGGCGACATCGCAGGCTGCGCCGGACACGACCGCCTCGCGGATTGCGTTCAGCGGCACGCCGAAGCATGCGCAGACCACCGGCCCGCATGACCCGAGACCATCGGCGGATTTACCGGACAGCAGCACGCGCCGCTGGTGCTCTTCCAGGCCCTCGCTCTCGAACAGCGCTTTCACCGCGTCCCATTGCGGCGCCGCATCGGCCGGACCGACAAACAGACACGCCTGCAATCGTCCATTCTTGAACGCGGCGACGCGATAAGTGTCGCGCGGCGCATCGCTGTATTCGGCGAGTTCGGCGTCGGCCGCGAATTGCTGTGCCCAATCGCGCCAGATATCGGACGTCTCGTTGCTGGCCAGCAGATATCCGCACCCGCCCGTCAGGGCGCCGCGCGACCACCATGTCCCGGCGGGCAGTTTCACGGCTGCCTTGCCGAGCACGAAGCCGCGCAGGCGATAAGGCTGCGGCGCAAGCGCGACCGGCGTCGCCTTGGCTTCCGGCTGGCCGGAAAACGGATCGGTCAGCGGCGCCACCAGTTCGCCGATGCGCGCGTGCGACGCGGTCTCGTCGCTCCAGTGAATCGGCGCGAAGACGGAGCCGGGCTGCTGGCCGTCGCTCACCTGCACCTTCAGCACCGCGCTGCCGTAACGTGAAGTGAGGCGCGCAAAGCCACCTTCGTGCAGATCGTATCTTGCTGCGTCGGCCGGATGAACTTCGACGCAGGGCTCGGGCAAATGGCTGGCGAGCCGCGGGCTCACACCGGTGCGCGTCATGGTGTGCCACTGGTCGCGCACGCGCCCGGTATTGAGGCGCAGCGGAAAGTCATCGTTCGTCGGCGCGCTCAGGGCCGGGTCTGCCGGCGCGATGAAGCGCGCCTTGCGATCCGGCATATAGAACCCGCCCTGCGCGAAGAAGCGCGTCTCGTCCGCATGACGGATGCGCTGCGGCCATTGCAGCGGCGCGAGCCGGTCGAACTCCGCGTTGCTGATGGCGGCCAGCGCGCCGATGTCGAAGGCCCGGTCGCCGTCATTCTCGAAGGCCGAAAGCGCGGCATGTTCGCGGAAGATGTCGGCGGCGCACGCATAGGAGAAGGCGGCGCCATACCCCATCCGGCGCGCGACTTCGCTGACGATCCACCAGTCCGGCTTGGCTTCGCCGGGCAAGGGCAGGAAGGCGCGCTGGCGGGAGATGCGGCGTTCGGAATTGGTGACGATGCCATCCTTCTCGCCCCAGGCGGCGGCGGGAAGAAGGATGTGAGCACCGGAGGATAGCGTGTCGTTCGCGCGGACGTTGTCGCTGACGATCAGAGCATCGAGGTTTCTAAGAGCATGACGGACCTTGCCGGCGTCCGGCAGCGACACCGCCGGGTTCGTGCCCATCACCCACAAGGCCTTGATTTTCCCTTGTGAAATTGCCTCGAACAGTTGCACCGCCTTCAGCCCTTCGCGCGGCGCCATGTGCGGCGCATTCCAGAACCGGCGCACCCGGTCGATCTCCGCAGGCGTGAAATTCATGTGCGCGGCCAACTGGTTGGCGAGCCCGCCGACCTCGCGCCCGCCCATCGCATTGGGCTGTCCCGTCAATGAGAAGGGCCCCATGCCGGGTTTGCCGATGCGCCCGGTCGCCAGATGGCAATTGATGATTGCGCCAACCTTATCAGTGCCTTGCGCGGATTGATTGACGCCCTGCGAATAGCAGGTGACGGCCTTTTCGGTGGCTGCGAACAGCGTCAGAAATTCGATCAGCAATGGCTCGGCAACGCCGGTTTTGCTGCTAACGGTCTGAATATCCGGGGCGATTTCGCGCGCCCGTATCAGCGCTTCATCGAAGCCGCGCGTATGCGCATCGATATAGGCGCGGTCGAGTTTGTTATTGTCGGCCAGAAAACGCAGCAGCGCGCTGAACAGAATCGTGTCCGTTCCCGGCTGCAGCGGCAGGAAGAGGTCGGCTTCCTCGATCGTCGCCGTCTTCCTCGGGTCGATGACGACGATCTTCCCGCCTCTTCCGCGTCTGTTCTCGGTCATTCTCCGGAACAGAACAGGGTGGCACCAGGCGGCGTTCGATCCGACAAGGATGATCAAGTCGGCCTGATCGAGATCCGAATATGTACCCGGAACGATATCCGCGCCGAAGGCACGCCGATGCCCGGCCACCGACGACGCCATGCACAGTCGCGAATTGGTGTCGACATTGGCCGAACCGAGAAAGCCCTTCATGAGCTTGTTGGCGACGTAATAGTCTTCGGTCAGCAACTGTCCGGACAGATAGAAGGCCACCGACTCCGGGCCGTGACGGCGCGCAGTTTCGGCAAACGTGTTCGCAACATCATCAAGCGCGCTATCCCACGAGATACGCGTGAACGAGCCGTCTTCGGCACGCCGCATCGGATGCAGCAGCCGTGTTTCCAATCCGAGCGTCTCGCCGAGCGCGGAGCCTTTCGAACACAGCCTCCCGAAATTCGCCGGATGCGCGGGATCGCCGGCAATCGTTGCGCCGCCCTGCCCATCCGGCGCCGCCAGCACGCCGCAACCCACGCCGCAATACGGGCATGTGGTTCTGATGGCGGGGGGATGCTGGGTCGGCGCATTCATGGATCAATACACATC
>JAEWCJ010000102.1 GCA_023390695.1 Pseudomonadota bacterium
CCGCCACCGCGGCCGACAATGCCGACGATCCTGCCGATCACCATGTTGTGGAGCCGGTCCGACTTGTCGATGTCGGTATGGCCATAGCCCTGCCCGCTGACATCGATGTTCTGCAATTCGCCGCGGAAACCGGGGCCGCGCCGCATATGGGCGTAGTCGCGCTGGGTGAGATTCATCACGCGCTGGACATTGGCGCTGGCCGCAAAGGATCCGGTGCCGTCGAACGGCACGATCAGCGCGACCGGAACGCTCCGCTTGCCGAGATACTCGCCCATGAACATGACGGCGTCGGCGCCGAGCGAATGTCCGATCAGGATGACCGGCGCGCGATTGCCGGCCTTGTACCGCGCCGCGATCTGGTCGGCGAGCGATTCCCATTCCGAATGGTTGTGCACGGACGCGCGGATGCCGCGGCGCTCCAGCTTTTGCGCCAGATCGTCCATGCCGAGCGAGAAGATGTTGAGCAGGCCGCGCAGCAGATAGACCTGCGGCTGGTTGGCGACTTGTGTGCGCTTCTGCGAACTGCCGACCGAAGCCCTGCGGCTTTCTGCAGCAGCGATGTCCTGACCGAAGGCCGCGAATGAACCACCAAGAACGAGACTGGCGGCCACGATGCACGCTGCGACACATTTGGCCGGAAAATGTACGTTCCTGATCATCGTCCGCCGAAGCTCCGCAATTTTTCAGTTCAAATCAGGACCGGTCCCAACACCAAGCCCCCACCCACGCGATTTACAACGCGTTCAACTTGAAACGCCAGCACAGCGCCCAAATTTCACCTTGAACCTGAACCGGTGTTGCCTGTTTGCAACTAGCAGAACATGAACTTGTGAACAGGCTGCTAATACAGCCAGGGGATGAGCCGTGCGGTGCGCTGCATGTAGACACGGTATTGGTCTCCAAACGCTTCAACCATCATCTCCTCTTCGCGGTTCACGCGAAATCCGAACAGGATGGCGAAACCGAGAAGGCCCGCGGGTCCGGCGATCCAGTTCGGCAGCAGCAGCAATTGCGCAACGCCCCACAGAAAGAACGCCGAGTACATGGGATGCCGCACATACCGGTAGAGCCCCTCGGTCACCAGCGTATGGGTCTGCCGCACCTGCAGGGAATCCGACCAGTTCCGCCCGAGCTCGCGGTGAACGCGATAGAACAGCGCCAGCGAGACCGCCATGATCACGGCGCCCACGACGGCGACGCCCGGCTGGAACGGATAATCGGCGAAGCGCGGAAAGCCGGTAAAGGCGTACAGGAAGGGGATGACGCCGAGGCCGAAGAAATTGGACGTCAGCAGCAGCTTTTCCCGCAGCGTGCGCTGATTCGTCGATACCGGCGTTTTCCAGGACCGCCGCTGATGCGGCCAGCGGATCACGAACCAGGCGATCGCGCCCACGATCAGGATGGTCTTGGCAATCAGCGGAGTCATTGTGCGTAAGCCTTATTGGGTTGGTTGCGCTTGTATCGACGAGCCGGCGGCGGCGTCTTCCAGCGCACCATCGGCGGAGAAAGCCGTCACCCGCTCCGGCTGATCGGCGCGAGTCTGCAGCCGGAACGGTCCGCAGCAGACCATGAAGTAGTCGTAGACGTAGCGCTTGTCGTTGCCCATCACGAGCTGCCGGTGCAGCCGGAAGAAATTACCCTTGAACCGGCGATAGGTGGCGGGCTCCAGCATGTCGCGCACATGCACGCGCCGGACGGTCGGACGTCCGGTATCCGGCAGACGCAGCGCGTGCAGCGGGTTCACCTTGTAGAAGCTGATCACGTCGACCATGGTCTGGTATTCGACCCAGAACAGCGCCGCGTTCCCGGAGACCCGCGCCACCGCGTCCTTTAGCCACTGCGCCCCCGGGTGCAGCGCGATCTTGAGCAGCGACGAGCCCGTGGAGAGGACGCTCAGCCGCTCGCCGCCGGCGCCGTATTCCGGCACCAGCCGCAGCGCCCGGTCCAGCACATCGACCTTCAGGGCGCAGCCCAGGCTGTGGCCGGAGAAGACGATTTCGTCCACCTCGCCCGCGCGGAGCCGGGCGGTGACGTCCTTGGCGAACAGGTCGAGCCGCTCATCCAGGCCCGGCCGCGAGCGGTTCACCAGTTCGTAGGCGAACAGCCAGTCATCCAGCA
Organism: Pseudomonadota bacterium; assembly: GCA_023390695.1. Next base: position 2,119 of record JAEWCJ010000102.1, read on the forward strand.
TGTAGGGCAGCATCAGAAAACGGCCCGGCCAGATCGTGAGCAGGGCAAAAATGGCGAGAGCGACGAGCGGCACCAGCAGGACCGGCAGCCCCCAGCCGGTGGCGAGCCAGGCCAGCCAGAGCCCAAGGGCAGCGAAGCCGGCCAGAATCAGGATGGGATAGAGGAAAAACAGACCGTAGCGCCAGTTGACCGCGAAATAGCGGAAAGCGGTGCCCGACCAGATGAAATCGGCAAAGGCCCGGATGGCGCAGGGAATCCGCTCCCAGTCCGAGCGTTCGAAATCCGAGGCCACAAGATCCCCCCAGAGCAGGGACCGGTATTCGGTCTCAACCGCCCAGTTCGGGCCTTTGGTCTCGACCCGCCAGGAGGCCACCGCCCCGCCCTCCGACAGGTTCAGCTCCGAAACCGTCGACGAAACCTGCCAGGTCTGCTGAAAACGGGCCAATTCGCGGACGAACCGCTCGCGCTGGCGCTCCGGCGGGATCGGCTCATAGCCGCCGAGGAAGAACACACAGCGTTTTCTGACCTCCTGTGCCGCCATCGCCCCCATTCCCGGTTCGTCCCCGCCCGTCAGGCTCTAAGGTAAATTGCCGCCAATGCAAGCCGATCCCCAGTTCCTCCCGCTCCCGCCGTTGAACTTGCGGCTTTCCTTCGCTATAGGGGCGTCTAAATCCCTTCACCGGAAGGCTTTTGCCATTCCTCGCCGGGCTTGCACGACGGGCTTGCACGACTTGGACCCTACCGGCTACCTAAGCCTGACGACCGGTTCCGTGATCATCTGAGAGCGCCAATGTCCACAACGTTCGATAAAGTCGCCGATATCATTGCCGAGACCTGCGATATTCCGCGCGACACGATCACGCCGGAAAGCCACGCCATCGACGATCTGAAAATCGACAGCCTCGATTTTCTGGATATCGCTTTCGCCATCGACAAGGCGTTCGGGATCAAGCTGCCGCTCGAGCAGTGGACCCAGGAGGTCAACGAGGGCAAGGCGACCACCGAGCAGTATTTCGTCCTGAAGAATCTGGCCGCGCGCATCGACGAACTGGTCGCCGCGAAGGGCGCCTGACCCGGCTGCGCATGCGCCTTGAGTATTTCCAGCTCATCGACCGGATCGCCGATCTCAATCTGAGCGACCGGACCATCAAGGTGGTTGCGACCGTCCCGACCGAAAGCACGGTCTTCGAGGGCCACTTCCCCGGCCACCCGCTGATGCCGGGCGTGCTGCTCGGCGAAGCGATGGCGCAGACCTCGGGCTGGTTGATCATCGGCCTCAACAATTTCGCGCGCATGCCGTTTCTCGCGGCGATGAAGGATCTCAAGCTGCGCACCTTCGTGCAGCCGGGGCAGACGCTCGACCTCTCCGCGTCCCTGGTGCATGAAGGCTCCGGCTTCGCCATGACCAAGGCGCAGGGAAAGATCGACGGCAAGCTCGTCTGCGACGCGACCATCACGTTCCGCGTCGTCGACTTCCCCAATCCGGATATGCGCGGCCACATGGAAGCACTCGCCAAGGT
>JAEWCJ010000103.1 GCA_023390695.1 Pseudomonadota bacterium
CATCCGGGCCGCGCGCGAGCGCAACGAGGCGCTCGATCACGTGCTGTTCGTCGGCCCGCCCGGTCTCGGCAAGACGACGCTGGCGCAGATCATGGCGCGCGAACTCGGTGTCAATTTCCGCGCCACCTCGGGCCCCGTGATTGCCAAGGCCGGCGATCTTGCCGCTCTGCTGACCAATCTCGAAGAACGCGACGTGTTGTTCATCGACGAAATCCATCGGCTCAATCCGTCGGTCGAGGAAGTGCTCTATCCGGCGATGGAGGATTTCCAGCTCGATCTGATCATCGGCGAAGGTCCGGCGGCGCGCTCGGTGAAGATCGAGTTGTCCAAATTCACGCTGATCGGCGCGACGACGCGGGCGGGCTTGCTCACCAATCCGCTGCGCGACCGGTTCGGCATTCCGGTGCGGCTGAATTTCTACACCGAAAAGGAACTCGAGCAGATCGTCACCCGCGGCGCGCGTGTGCTGGGCGCTGCGATTACTCCGGACGGCGCCAACGAGATTGCCCGCCGCGCCCGCGGTACCCCGCGTATTGCCGGGCGCCTGCTGCGGCGCCTGCGCGATTTCGCGCATGTCGAAGGCAACAAGGCGATCGATCGCGCCATTGCCGACACGGCGCTTGGCGCGCTTGAGGTCGACGGTGCGGGCCTCGATGCCATGGATCGCCGCTATCTGACGACCATCGCCATGAACTATGGCGGCGGGCCGGTCGGGGTTGAAACGATCGCGGCGGCCCTGTCGGAACCGCGCGACGCCATCGAGGACATCATCGAGCCTTATCTCATCCAGAAGGGCTTCGTGCAGCGCACGCCGCGCGGGCGCCTGCTGACCGCGCACGCTTTCCGCCATCTCGGTCTTGCCGAGCCGGCGCGGGATGCGTCGCAGTTCGGATTGTTCTCCAGCGGAGACGACGAGTGAGCATGCATCCGATTGAAGTCGTTGCCGCGCTGATCCGCGATGACGAGGGAAAAATCCTGCTGGTGCGCAAGCGCGGCACGCAGGCTTTCATGCAGCCGGGCGGCAAGCGCGACGCCGGCGAAAGCGATGAAGCGGCGCTGACTCGTGAAATCGACGAAGAACTTGGCTGCCAGGTAATTGCCGGCTCGGCGCGGCGGCTCGGCGAGTTCCTGTGTCCGGCGGCGAACGAGCCGGGACGTGACGTGAAAGCTGTCGTCTATGCCGTCGAGGTGACGGGCGTTATCCAGCCCGCGGCCGAAATCGACGAGATTGCGTGGCTCGATCCGGCGCGCCCGGATGTCGCGCATCTGGCGCCGCTGACGCGCGACCATGTTTTGCCGTTGGCCCTGGACTGATCACGTCTGCCGTCCACTGCGGCCATGCGACGTGGCGGCTCAAGCCTGATGACATCCGTCGGTACAGAACGGCATTTTGAGCACACGTGCTGCCTTGAGCACACATGATGTCGCGCATATCCGCCGATGTGACCTATCGTCCCATCGCCGGAATATTCACCGTCTTCGACGGTTTCCTTTGCATGCAACGCTGCGGAGCGTGCAATGCAGACTTGGCGCTTTCTCGAATACCTCCGGCTCTGGCTTGTAACGAGCCTGCTCGCGGCATCGATTGCCGGTGCACCGGCCTACGCGCGCACTGACGACAGCGGGAACAGCGAGGAGACGGAATTCGCCGAGTTCGAAGCCGTGCGGATTGCCGGTCCGTTCGAGACACCGTGGTCGCTGGCCTTTCTGCCGGACCATGCCATTCTGCTGACGGAGCGTCCGGGCCGGCTGCAACTGATACGTCCGGGTGCTGCGCCGCGCGATGTCGAAGGTTTGCCGGTCATGCAGAATGCGGGGCTTGGCGGATTGCTGGACATTGCCGTCGATCCGGATTTCGCCCGCAACCGTCTTGTATATTTCAGTTATACGCATGGCCACGCCGATGCTTCGACATTGCGCGTCATGCGGGCCCGGCTGGATGTCGCGCGTCACCGGCTCTCGCATCGCCGCGTGCTGTTCGAGACGGCGGATGCGCCGGAAAGGGCCGAACAGCATGGCGGCCGGCTCGCGCTTACGCGCCACGGCTTCCTCTATCTGAGCGTCGGCGATCGCTGGCAGACCGACGCCGCTCAGAACTTGTCGAGTCACCTCGGCAAGATCATCCGCATCCGGACGGACGGGTCGATTCCACCTGACAATCCATTTGTCGGCGTCGCCGATGCGCGGCCGGAAATCTGGAGTTACGGCCACCGCAATCCGCAAGGTCTGGCCTTCGAGGAGGCGGCCGGCCGTCTCTGGTCGCATGAGCACGGACCGATGGGCGGCGACGAACTCAATCTGATCCGGCCGGGGCGCAATTACGGCTGGCCGGTGATCACGCACGGCATCGGCTATGACGGCAAGCCGGTGGGCATCGGCTCCGCCAAGGAGGGCATGGAGCAGCCGTTCCATCCGATCGAGGTCGCGATCGCGCCGTCCGGACTGGCGGTCGAGTCCTCCGGTCCGGTGACGGTTTTCTGGGTGGGCGCGCTGGCCGGGCAGTCGCTGTTCCGGCTTGAGGCCGAGAATGGCCGCGTGGTGCAGGAGACGCGGCTGCTGCATGAGGAGGTCGGACGTATCCGCGATGTACGGATCGGTCCCGACGGGCTATTGTATATCGTGACCGATGATGCGGAAGGAGCGCTCTACCGGCTGGATCCTGTTCAGGAGCAGGTTCGCCGCGGCAAGGGCTCGCTCTGAAGCTGCATCATCGCTGGGCCAACCTCTCCATCCTTTTCGATCCCACCCATGCATGCAGTTTCGCTCGACGGTGAAATCCGGGACGGCCGGCATATCCAGCCGGTCCGCGTCTATTACGAGGACACCGATTTTTCCGGCATCGTCTATCACGCCAATTACCTGCGCTTCATGGAGCGCGGACGCACCAATTATCTGCGGCTGATCGGGGCCGATCATCGCAAGCTGTTCGAGGAGACGGAAAAGGAAGCGCCCGGCTTCGCCTTCGTCGTGCGCTCGATGACACTCGATTTCTACAAGCCGGCGGTGATGGACGATATTCTGCAGGTGATCAGCGAGCCCTCCGAAGTGAAGGGGGCCTCGGTGACGCTGCATCAGAAAGTCATGCGCGGCGAGGAGCTGCTGGTTGAGGCGCATGTGCGGGTGGCCTTCGTCTCGAACGGCCGCGCCAGGCCGATTCCCAAGCCCTTGCGCATCGCGATGAAGGCCGATCAGGACGCCGCGCAATCCTAGCGGAAAGCGGGTGGCAGAATCGACCGCTTGTCCTAACTTGGAGGCATGCCTTCGCATTCCGCCTTTGCGCTGTTCGACACTGCCATCGGCATCTGCGCGGTGATCTGGAGCGGTCGCGGCGTCTGCGGCGTGCAGCTTCCCGAAGGAGCCGCCGGTGCGGTGCGTGGCGGCGTGTTGAAGCGTTTTCCGGGGGCGCGCGAAACCGAGCCGCCGGAAAATATGAAACACGCCATCGAGGGAATGACGGCGTTGCTCGGGGGGCATGCGAGAGACTTCGATGGTGTCCCGCTCGATCTCGCGCGCGTGCCCGGCTTCAATCGGAAAGTTTATGACGTTGCGCGTGCTATCCCGCCGGGCAAGACGATGACCTATGGCGAGGTGGCCGAGCGTCTTGGCGACAAATCGCTGGCGCGTGCGGTCGGGCAGGCGCTCGGCGAAAATCCGATACCTTTGATCATTCCGTGTCATCGCGTGCTGGCCGCCGGCGGCAAGGCCGGAGGCTTTTCGGCGCCCGGCGGCACCATCACCAAATTGCGCCTGCTGACGATCGAGGGCGCGCAGCCCGGCGGCCCGACCCTGTTCGATCATTTGCCATTGGAAGGTCCGCCACGCCGTTGATTGCGGGCTTATGTCGGTTTCCGCCGTCGACGGAAGCGGCGGACTGATGTAAATGCCCTTCACATGGTCTGGTCAAAACAGGGCGGCGGGCGTGGCTCGCGCGGCTATCACCACGGCAACCTGAAGGAAGCGCTGGTGCGTGCCGCGCTTGAGCTCATTGCCGAGAAGGGGCCGGCCGGCTTCACCTTTGCCGACGCCGCGCGCTGGGCCGGGGTCAGCGCGGCGGCGCCGTATCGCCATTTCCGGGATCGCGACGAACTGCTGTCGGATGTCGCCCGGCGCGGCTTCGAGGAATTCGAACGCCGTCTGACGACCGCCTGGAACGAGGGGCTTCCAAAGCCGAGCGCGGCGTTCGAGCGGCTGGGCAAGGCCTATCTCGCCTTCGCGCGCGAGGAGCCGGCCTTCTATTCTGCGATGTTCGAAGCCGGCATTCCGCTCGACGCCACTCCGGATCTGCGCATGGCGGGCGACCGCGCCTTCGCGGTGGTGCGGACGGCCTGTGAAACGCTGGTCGAAGTCCTGCCGGCGCAGAAACGGCCTCCGGCGTTGATGATGGCCCTGCATGTCTGGTCGATGTCGCACGGCATCGCTTCGCTGTTCGGGCGCGGCGATGCCTCCCAGCGCAAGCTGCCGATGTCGGCGGAGGACCTGTTGGAAGCCGAGGTGCTTATCTATCTGAAGGGTCTGGGCCTGAGCGAGCAGGCCTAAGGTCGCCGGGGAAGATCGCCGCCTTGACAAGGGTGAGAGGCGACCCTAATGTTAATGTTATAAACATTCACATCGCGTCCACGGGAGATGCACATGGCAACGAGCACAACCGCCGGCCCAACCGAAACAGGCTGGTCCAACCAGTTCGGTGAATGGGAGCGCCGCGCCGCGGGACTGCCGAAAGCGGCGGTCATCGCGATTGTGGTCATCGCCTTTCTTCTGTGGTGGCCGCTTGGCCTTACGGCATTGGCATTCATGATATGGAGCAGATCGATGAGATGCGGACCTCGCAGCATGGAACGCTGGCAGGACAAGATGAGCCGGATGCGCTCGCGCATGGGCGAAGGCGGCTTCTGGCAGCCGCCGTCCTCCGGCAACAAGGCGTTCGATGATTATCGCACTGAGACATTGCGCCGGCTCGAGGACGAACAGCGTGAGTTCCAGGATTTCCTGGAGCGGCTGCGTCTTGCCAAGGATAAGGCCGAGTTCGATCAGTTCATGGCCGAACGCCGCGGCGCGCGTGATGTGACGCCGCCGTCCTCGTAACGCGTCCGCAACGGAATGCTAAAACCGCCCGCTGCATCAATGCCGCGGGCGGTTTTGTTTTTGACAGAGGTCTCTCTCAAGAGGCCGGCTCGGTGAAACCCACCTACCAGTTCACGCGCAGCGTGCCGGTGCCGGCATAGGTCTGCGCGCGCTCGGCGAATTCGCCGTCGAACTTGGCGAGGAGTGTCACGCCGTTCGCGAGACGCAGCTCCGCCCCGGCGGAGGCGAGCGCGGAATCAGTCGCGGGCAGTGCGCCGTTGACGATGAAGCTCGCGTCCGGCAGCGTCTGGAAGATGGCGGTGAGCGACGGATCGCTGGCCCAGACGGATCGAGCATGAGGTTGAGGAACTGGCTGCCGAGCTGGAACGCGCCCTGCTGCGCGCCGGTCGCCGCTTCGCCGGAGAGCTGCGAGAGCGCATGGGCGAGGCTGTCGCCGGTGAGGCTGAAGATGCTGGCGAAAGACCCCGGCAGCGCGCCGCCATTATTGAAGATATTGTCGATCGTGCCGGCGGCGTTCTGATGGTTCTGCTTGAGCCCGGCGCTGGCAGCGAGCGCCGCTGCGTTCAGCGTGACGATGACTTTCTGGGGGTCGACGTCGTAGTGCAGGGGCATCAGGAAACCGTTGCTGCTGATGCCTTGGAAGACGCCGGCAACCGGGTTCGACGACTGCAGGATCGTGTATTGCTGCCCAAGGGTATAGCTCCCCGCCGTGAACGTCATCTGCACGCTGCCGTTGAGGTGGGCGATGCCATTCACTTGGGTGAGCGAGGCTGTGGTCGGATCGGCCTGCACCCGGTAGATCGCGTCCGGCCCGAAGGTGACGTCGCCGGTAACCGTCATCAAGCTGCCGGGCAATCCGGGTGCCCCGGGCGCGAAGGTGCCGCCGCTGTTCACCGTGACGTTGTTGAAGATCGTCCCGCCGCCGCCGAGCGTGCCCCCGTTGTTGACCATGGCAGCCGACGCGATCGAACCGTTGATCAGGAGCGCGCCGGCATTGACGGTGGTGTCACCGCTATAGGTGTTGACGCCCGCGAGCGTCAGCGTGCCGGCGCCCGCCTTGGTGAGCGAGCCGCCGATGCCGTCCAGGGTGCCGGAGAACGTGGTCGACAGGTTGTTGCCGCCCACCGTCAGGTTTTTTCCCCCGAGATGGATTATGCCTCCACCCTCGATCGAGCCCGCCGTCATCATGCCGGTCAGGAGCGTCGACAGATTGATCGTGCCGTCATTGATGAAGCGCGCCGTGCCGCCCGTGCCGTGATCGCGGAAATTCAGCGTGCCGCCGCTGTTGTTGATGATGGTGGCGTTACCTGCCGAGCTGAAATAGTCGAAAGTCAGCCCGGTGCCGCTGTTGTTGGTGATGGTGGCGTTGCCGGCACTGCTGGCGCCTAGGAAAAGCATCGCGGAGTTGTTGACGATGGTGGCGCTGCCGGCCGTGCTGTAGTGATTGAAAGACAGGGAGTCGTGGTTGATGATGGTGGCGTTGCCGGCCGTGCTTTTATCTACAAAAAGAACGGACTTGTTGTTTTCGATTTTGGCGCTGCCGGCGCTGCCGCCTTCCTGGGGGTGGATGTGGTCCAAGCTTTGGAAAACCAAGGCGCCGTTGTTGTTGATGGTGGCGCTGCCGGCGCTGCTGAGGTGATCGAAAAACAAGGCGCCATTGTTGTTGTTGTTGATGATGGTGGCGCTGCCGGCTTGGGCGTTGATGAAATGCAGCGTACCGCTGTTGCTGATGGTAGCGCTGCCGCCGTTGACGACGATGCCTGTGCCTCCGCCGAAGAATATACTTCCTACGTTGGTGAATGTGTAGTCCGACGCCCCGGCAGTGAAGGTCTAGTCGCCGACATAGAAGGAGGTGCTGGCCGAGAACCACACGTTGTTCTGGTTGGACGTGCCGAAGAAGGCGTTCCATGGCAACTCCCCCGGCGTCCAGTTGGCGGCGGTGTTGTAATCGCCGGTGCCGTTGAGATTCCAGGTCGCGGACTCTATCGTCGCGTCCTGTGCCGCCGCCGGCAGCGTTGCCGCGACCAGCGCCGAGGAGGCGAGCAACCCCGCGCGCAATGCCCCGCTCCCGCGGCG
>JAEWCJ010000153.1 GCA_023390695.1 Pseudomonadota bacterium
GGCCGCCGCCGGTCCGCCGATCTGGAAGCGGCTGCCGCCGAGCAGGGCGATCGCGATCGCGTCGGGCAGAACCGCGCGGATCTTCTCCAGGCTGAAAGGCGGGATCGCCGGGGCGGGGAGACCGGACGGGATTTCGCCGAAGCGCGTGCCGATGGTCTCGACATTGAGCTGCAGGCCCGCGGTCAGCGCCGCCGCCAGCACCACCGCGATCAGCAGCGACGGCCAGTTCGGCCTGAGGCGGCGCACGATGAGGATGGTGGCGATGGAGAGCGCGGACAGCAGCACCGTCACCGGATTGACGGTGCCGACCGCGTTCCACAGCGCGGACAGTTTCGGCAGGAACTCGGCCGGCTCGTTGGCGATCTGCAGGCCGAACAGGTCGCGCAATTGCGTGACCAGGATGATGACCGCGATGCCGGCGGTGAAGCCGACGGTCACCGGATAGGGGATGTATTTGATGTAGGTGCCGAGCTGCAGGAGGCCGATCGCCAGCATGATCAGGCCGGCGATCAGGGTGGCGAGGACGAGGCCGTCATAGCCGTGCCGCGCCACCACCAGGGCGACCAGGCCGATGAAGGCCGCCGCCGGTCCGCCGATCTGGAAGCGGCTGCCGCCGAGCAGGGAAATGAGAAAGCCGCCGACGATGGCCGTATAGAGGCCGCGTTCCGGGCCGAGGCCGGCGCCGATGGCGATCGCCATGGAGAGCGGCAGGGCGACGATGGCGACGGTCAGTCCGGCGAGGGCGTCGGCGCGCAGGGCGGCCGCCCCATAACCTTCCCGCAAGACAGAGACGAGTTTGGGGGTGAAGAGATCGGCGAAAGTCGGTTCAGCACGGCTTCCGGCCGTGGCTGGCAGATGCGCGTCCATCCTTGTCCTCGAAGGAGAGAAGAAGGCCCGCATACTTAGCGTATTTGCCGCAGGTTTCGGCGCGTGCCGGAATATTTTTTTGTCTTGAGGCAGATCAATGCCGGGCCGGCGGCGATTCAGGTGACCAGCTTGAGCCCGATGATGCCGCTCAAGATCAGGGCCACGCAGGCCAGCCGCAGGGCGGTGGCCGGCTCGGCGAACAGGAAGATGCCCAATATCACCGTCCCCACGGCGCCGATTCCGGTCCAGATCGCATAGGCGGTGCCGACCGGCAGGGTCTTCATCGCCAGCCCCAGAAAGGCGACCGACAGGGCCATCGCCACGACGGTGATTGCCGAGGGCCAAAGCCTTGAAAAGCCTTCAGTATATTTGAGTCCAATGGCCCACACGATTTCCAGGAGGCCGGCGACGAACAGGTAGGTCCAAGCCATGACGGTAGTCCTCTGTGCGCGGGTTCCCGCAACCGGGCCGCGCTGGCAGGGTCGTCCCTACCGGATGTCGGGAAGTGAGGTCGTCCTCGCGCCCGAGAATAGGATTGCGGCGGCCTTGTTCAACCGGCCTCGGCGGCATGGGCGCCTTGCGACGAAACGCCCGGCCGAGTCCGTCGAATTCGGCGATTCCGGACTTTCACATTGTTGCACCGCATGGCGCGGCGTGTTAGCAACCGCCTCGATTTTGCACGGACTCCGGAGCCATCCGTGATGGTCCCGCATAAATCGGAATTCCCTCTTGGATTCCAATAGTTTGCGCCGCCTCGCAAGCGACGGCGTCAAGTATGCAGGTTGACCATTTCAGACGAGTTGCAATGGCAGGCGAACAACCGATTGTATCCGGCATGGCCGGCCGCTACGCGACAGCTCTGTTCGAGCTCGCGCTGGAGGACAAGGCGCTCGACAAGGTCCGCAAGGATCTGGACAGCTTCGATGCATTGCTGGCGGAAAGCCCGGATCTGATCCGCCTGGTCCGCAGCCCGGTCTTCAGCGCCGACGAGCAGGTCAAGGCGCTGGGTGCCGTTCTGGCCAAGGCCAAGATCGAGGGCCTGGCCGCGAAATTCCTGAACGTCGTTGCGGCCAACCGGCGCCTGTTCGCCGTGCCGCAAATGATTCGCGCCTTCCGCGCGCTGGTCGCCCGCCACAATGGCGAGGTGACGGCCGACGTGACGGCGGCCGAAACGCTCAGCGACGCACATCTCTCGGCGCTGAAAGGCGCTCTCAACACAATGACTGGCAAGGACGTCGCCCTCAATGTGAAGGTCGACCCCGCTATTATCGGCGGCCTCGTGGTCAAGCTCGGCAGCCGTATGGTCGACAGCTCGCTGCGCACCAAACTCAATTCGATCAAGTATGCGATGAAAGAGGCACGCTGATGGATATCCGCGCCGCAGAAATCTCCGCGATCCTGAAGGATCAGATCAAGAATTTCGGCCAGGAGGCGGAAGTCTCCGAGGTCGGCCAGGTGCTGTCGGTCGGTGACGGTATCGCCCGCGTCTACGGCCTCGACAACGTCCAGGCCGGCGAAATGGTCGAGTTCGAAAGCGGCGTGCGCGGCATGGCGCTGAACCTCGAAAGCGACAACGTCGGTATCGTTATTTTCGGCTCCGACCGCGAGATCAAGGAAGGCCAGACCGTCAAGCGCACCCGCTCGATCGTGGATGCGCCGGTCGGCAAGGGCCTGCTCGGCCGCGTGGTCGACGCGCTCGGCAATCCGATCGACGGCAAGGGCCCGATCAAGGCCGATACGCGCATGCGCGTGGACGTGAAGGCGCCCGGCATCATTCCGCGCAAGTCGGTGCATGAGCCGATGGCCACCGGCCTCAAGGCGATCGACGCGCTGATCCCGATCGGCCGTGGCCAGCGCGAGCTGATCATCGGCGACCGCCAGACCGGCAAGACCGCGATCGCGCTCGACACCATCCTGAACCAGAAGCCGCTCAACGCC
>JAEWCJ010000091.1 GCA_023390695.1 Pseudomonadota bacterium
TAGCCATACTGCTATCAAGGTGTTTATGGGTTACCGCTTGCGCGGGAATGACTCGGAGAGAATGACAGGCGCCAGCAGAAACAGAGAATCTGAATGCCCGAAAAAAATCATCTCAATCCTTTCGTGAAACTCGCGCTCGATCTCGGGCCGCTGATCCTGTTCTTTTATGCGAACGCGAAGCCGGCGCTGTTCCTGCCGCTGATCCAGCCGTTCTTTCCGGCGATCGCCGCCGACGCGGAACGGTCCGGCATCTTCGTGGCGACCGCGGTGTTTATGGTCGCGGTGGTGGTGTCGCTGGTGGTGTCCTATGCGCTGATCCGGCGGCTGCCGCTGATGCCGGTGGTGTCGGCGATCATCGTCGTGGTGTTCGGCGGGCTGACGCTGTTCCTGCACAACGACACCTTCATCAAGATGAAGCCGACCATCATCTATGTGCTGTTCGGGGCGGTGCTGCTCGGCGGGCTGGTCTTCCGCAAGCCGTTCCTGGAGATGGTGTTCGATTCGGTCTTCCATCTCACCGAGGAAGGCTGGCGCATCCTGACCGTGCGCTGGTCGCTGTTCTTTTTCGCGATGGCGCTGCTCAACGAGATCGTCTGGCGGACGATGAGCACCGACGCCTGGGTCAATTTCAAGGTGTTCGGCGCGATGCCGCTGACCTTCGTGTTCGCGATGCTGCAATATCCGGTGCTGACCAGATACGCGGTCGAGCCGGAGAAGAAGTGATCGCGGAACATGGCATCCTCGCGCGAGGAAGATGCGCGAGGATCGCGGGGAAGGGGCGGAATCGCGCTATGTCCGCGCGAGGATCGCGGTTTCTACGAGCATGAAACGGGCGCGAATTGCGGGAATAATAGGAATTTTTTCACGTGAAACATTCGCCGCCGGCGCGGAAAATCACTTGGCGTTCAATGCCTTCTCGATCGCCGGTCTGAGCACGGCGACGAGATTCTGCTCGGTGATCGGCCCGACCAGCTTGTAGGTGATGCGGCCGTCTTTCCCCACCACGAAGGTTTCCGGCACGCCATAGACGCCCCAGTCGATGGCGGCGCGGCCGTTCGGGTCGGAGCCGACGGCGATGAAGGGATTGCCGTAGCGGCCGATGAAGCGCCGCGCATTGTCGGGCTGGTCCTTGTAATTGATGCCGACGATCTGGAAGCGCGTGTCCTTGGCGAGCGCGTCGAGCAGCGGCGCCTCGTCGTGGCAGGGCACGCACCAGGACGCCCAGACATTCACCAGCGTCACCTTGTCTCGAAACAGCGCCGGCGATAGGCCCGGCACCGGCTGGCCGTCCTGCACAAGCCCCTCGACCGGCGGCAATTGCGTCTGCGGCACTTGCCGGCCGATCAGGGCCGAGGGAATCCGGTTCGGATCGCCGGCGCCGAGCCGGAAGAAGAACAGCGCGGCCAGCGCCATGAACACCGCGAGCGGAATCAGCACCAGAAAGGTGCGGCGCCCGCTGGCCGTGCTTTCGCCGGCGGTCATGGCTTGGCTCCGCGTTCGTCGGAACGGCGGGTGATGCCCTGCTTTTCCAGCGCTGCCAGGGTGCGTTTGAGCGCGCGGTGATCGAAAAAGATCCAGCCGACCAGAACCGCAAGGATGAGCAGGGTCGCCGCATAGGACAGCAGAATAAAGCCGGCGTGAGGTCCGAGATCCATGGCCTCAATTCCCCGGCGCGGCTTGCGCGCGCATGAGCTGCATGGTGCGCACGCGGCGGCGCAGGATTTCGTTGCGCATGGCGGCGAAATGCAGGGTGACGAAGAGCAGCGTGAAGGCCAGCGCCATGGCCAGCAGCGGGACAAGGATCGACGGGTGGATCGCCGGACCGTCCAGCCGCACCACCGAGGCCGGCTGATGCAGCGTGTTCCAGAAGTCGACTGAATATTTGATGATCGGGATATTGATCGCGCCGACCAGGGTGAGGATGGCGACGATGCGTCCGGCACGGGTCGGCTCCTCGATTGTGCGCCACAGCGCCATGACGCCGAGATACATCAGCAGCAGGACGAAGACCGAGGTCAGCCGGGCGTCCCAGACCCAATAGGTGCCCCACATCGGACGGCCCCAGAGCGAGCCGGTGATCAGGCAGAGCAGAGTGAAGGCGGCGCCGATCGGGGCGGCGGTCTTGGCGGCGACGTCGGCGAGCGGATGCCGCCAGACCAGCGTGCCGAACGCGGCGACGCTCATCAGCGTCCAGCCGAACATGGCCAGCCAGGCCGCCGGTACGTGCAGGAACATGATCTTCACGGTCGCGCCCTGCTGGTAATCGTCGGGCGCGTGCGAGGCGAGATAGAGGCCGATGGCGAAGGCAAGCGCCGTCGCGCCCGCCAGCCACGGCAGGGCGCGGCTGGTGAACGACAGAAATCGCGACGGATTGGCAAGATCGATCAGGCCCATCGGCACTCCTTACCGGACGGTCGCGGCCCGGCTTTCGGGGCGTTTCTGCGACACAAATGTCGGCGGCAGCAAGGCCATAGCGGAAGCCGGGCTGCGCTTCACCATTTCTTTGCCGCTCATTCCTGCCCCTGGCGCAGCGCCAGCGCCGCGGCAAATGGTCCGATCACCAGGCTGACCAGTGTCAGGGCGCACAGGATGGCGAAGGGCGTGCCGAACGGCATCGGCCCGACAATCGCCGCGTTGGAAGCCGCCACCCCGAATATCAGCACCGGAATGGCGAGCGGCAACACCAGGACGCTGAGCAGGATGCCGCCGCGGCGGAGCGTGACCGTGAGGCCGGCACCGATCAACCCGATGAAGGTCAGGGCCGGGGTGCCGGCGAGCAAGGTGAGCGCGACTGCCGCGGTGGCGGTCAGGTCGAGATTGAGAAAGAGCGCGAAAACCGGCGAGGCGACGACCAGCGGCAGCCCGGTGGTCAGCCAGTGGGCCAGCGCCTTGGCTGCGACGGCCAGTTCGAGCGGGGTGCCGCTCATCAGCAAGAGATCGAGCGAGCCGTCCTCCAGATCGGCCGACAGCAGCCGGTCCAGCGCCAGCAGGCTGGCCAGCAAGGCGCCGATCCACAGGATGGCCGGCCCGATCCGCTGCAGGAGCGCCAGATCCGGGCCGATCGCGAACGGCATCAGCGCCACCACCGCGAGAAAGAACAGGACGCCGATCATGGCGCCGCCGCCGATCCGCATGGCGATGCGCAAATCGCGAAGGAAAAGGGCCGGAAGCGCGCTCATGCCGGGGCTCCCAGGCGCAATTCGCGCGCGTTCGGCAGGTCGAGCATGTGATGGGTGGCGGCAATGATCAGGCCGCCGGCGGCGAGGTGCTTGCGCATGAGGTCGAGCAGCATGGCCTGGGCCGAGACATCGAGCGCGGAGGTCGGCTCATCCAGCAGCCAGAGCGGCCGTTCGATCGCCACGAGACGTGCGAGCGACAGCCGCCGCTTCTGCCCGGCCGAAAGATAGGCGGCGGGCAGATCCGCCAGCGATCCGAGGCCGACCGCCTCCAGCGCGCCGCAGGGCTGTCCCGCGCCGTGCAGAT
>JAEWCJ010000196.1 GCA_023390695.1 Pseudomonadota bacterium
CTTCAGCAGCGATCAGTTTTTCGCGGCGTGGTCCTCAGACGGCTTTTTTCCGTTCCGGCCTTTCGGAGCGGGCTCGGCCGTGTCCGCCGCCGGCGTCTTGCTGAAATTCGATTTGACCCGCTTTGCCAGCGTGGCCGGGGTTTGCGGCACGCCGCCGGTCCGCGCAGTGCTACGCTGCGTATTGATGTCGGCGATTTCCTGCTGCACCCGTGCGAGATCGCGGCGCGATGAGGCCAGCGCACCTTCGGCGACGGCGCGCGCCATGCGCTCGCGGCTCAGGGCGGTGTTGAGTTCCTCGACGCGCTTCTCGTTGGCTTCACGCTGGACCTGAAGGTCGCTTTCAAGCTGCTTCAGACGTTCGGCGAGAGTTGCATTCTTCTCTTCGCCGCGGGCGAGGGCGGTTTCCCGCAGCTTCAGGGTCTTGTTCATCGCGCCCGAGCGCTCGACCAGGGTTGCGCGCGACTGCGTCAGTTCCGCGATCTGCCGTTCGAGATTCTCATGCGCGGCTTCGAGCTGCTGCAGCTTCTTCTCGGTCCCGGTCCGGGCGATCTCAAGCTCTGCCGCCTTGCGTTCCCAGTCGCGGCTCTCCTCGGTGCGCTCGGCAAGGCTCTGCCGGACTTCAGCAAGCAGCTTCTCGGATGCGGTTGCGCGCGACTGCAGCGAACCGAGCCGGTTGGTGAGGGCGGCTGCCTCGGTCTGATGCTGCTCGTTGGCTTCGTCGAAGCGGACCTGCAGGGCATGGCGCTGCACTTCGCTTTCGGCGGCGGCGGCTTCGAGATCGCCGATCTTGCTGCGGGCACTGGCCAGCAGGGCTTCCGTTTCGCTCTGCCGGCGCGAAATGCGGGACGCTTCCGCGATGCTCTGATCGAGCGATGTCTGCAGCGACTGCCGTTCTTCTTCAGTGAGAAGCAGCTTCTCCTGAAGCGCCTGGATGTTTGCTTCCAGATGCACCTGTTTTTTGTCGGCGGCCTGGATTTCGTCGCTGATCTGACGATGCGCGTCGGTGATCGCCTGGCGCTGCGCGGTCTCGGCGCTCAACTGGCGTTCAAGCTGGGCGATCTGGGCGTTCTGCGTTGCGACCTCGCCGGCGAGTTCCGCGCGCAGCGAATCCATGAGCTGCAGGTCCTGTTGAACGGCGCCGATTTCCTGGCGCAGCACGGCGTTGTCCTGCCTGAGGCTGGTGCGCTCCTTGTCGGCCTGCTGATATTCGCTGCGCAATCCATCAAGATTGGAGCGAACTTCCGCCAGCAGGTTGCGCAGGCTCGCATTCTGCGACTTTTCCTGTTCCAGCTCGCGCAGCATGTCGCTGACCGGCGTGACGATGTTGCCGAATGTCGCCCTGAGCGCGTCGAGTTCCTCGAACTTGCGGGAGGCTTCCATCAGCAGGCCGCGCAGACCCTCGTTCTCTGCGCCGATGCGGCTGCCGAGATTTTCGAGGCCGGCTTCGTCGATGGGGGCGTGAAGGGGTGCCGGGGTTTCTGGGGATGCTGCCGTCTCGGCAGGAGCGGCCTTCTCGCTGTCTTTGGGATTTCCCGCCCGACTAAAGAACGCAGTGAGCTTATTCATGATGTACAACCCCTCACTTCACGCAATAAACAATGACCATTGCGCGCCAACCGCGCCGAAAACCGGCATTTTCTGGTTGTGCAGCCCCTCTCAATTCTTAATACAAATCGGTGCCCGGCGCGGCATTTTTAATTATTTGTTAAGGTTAACGCCGCCGGCAGGTGCCGAAATACCGCAGTGAACGCTAGTCTGCGGGAGTTGCGGGAGAATTTCTGGCGGCCGGCAGGCTTTGCGCGCGCCCGCGACTGCGCTAACAGCCCGATTGCCGGGTTTTTGTGCGACGGCCGGACAAAGATGTCCACAGCTTGATGGCGGGGCAGGGCGAATGGACCAGGAGCGGATGCAAGCCACCATGGCGGATACGGCGGAGCCGCCGCATGAGCCCGTTTATGCCTACAAGCCCTCGTTGATGGGGGCGCCCTGGGAATTCCGGCTGCGGCCCGATCGGCTGCAATGGACGGCCGGGACCCGGACAGGCGCCATCCTCTATCGCGACATCCAGCGCGTGCGGCTGTCGTTTCGGCCGGTCACCATGCAACCCTACCGGTTTCTTGCCGAAATCTGGTCGTTGGGCGCACCCAAACTGACGATCGCGTCGACGTCGTGGCGCGGCATGCTGGAGCAGGAACGGCTGGATCATCCTTATCGCGACTTCATCCTCGCTTTGCATCAACGCATCGCCGCCGCGGACGCGCGTCCCGCGCTCGATGCCGGTTCACATGCCTATCTCTATTGGCCGGGCTTTGCCGTGTTCGCGGTGATGGCGATTGGCGTCGCCGCCTTGCTGGTGCGCGCCCTGCAACAGGAATCCTGGCCGGCGACGTTGTTCCTCGCCGGCTTCTTTGCGCTGCTTCTCTGGCAGATCGGCGGGTTCTTCCGGCGCAATCGGCCGCGGCGCTACAATGCGGATGCGATCCCGGAAGACATCCTTCCCAAACTGAAAAACTAGCGGCGCAGCACCAGCACCGAACAGGTGGCGTAGCGGACCATGTGGCCGGCATTGGAGCCGAGGAAATAGCTTCGCATGTCCGGCCGGTGCGATGTCATCACGATGAGATCGGCCGGCAGCGTTTTCGCTTCCTCGATCACCTCGTGATAGATGCCGCCTTGCCGGACCACGCTCGACACCTGTTTGGCATCGAGCCCGCACCCGCTGGCGAGTTCGGCGAGGCCTTCTTCCGCCGATTTGCGTTGCTGCAGGTCGAAATCCGGCGGCACATATTCCGCCAGCATGACCGGTGTCATCGGCAAGACATGGATCAGCCTGACCGATCCGGAGGATGCGCGCGCCATCGTGCATGCGGTGTCGATGGCGGGCTTGGCAAGTTCCGGTTCGGCGAGATCGACGGGGACGAGAATGGACTTGAACACCTTGCCCTCCTGTTGGCGGACTGCCGCTCGCATATTGGCATGCTGCCGCAGGCGAAGTGAGGGGGCTTCATTGTCGCGGTTGAAAACCTCGCGGCGGCTCAGATCTTGGCGTCCAGTCCGCGCGGCGAGATGAAGGATTCCAGCCGGCCGGCCCCCGCCTGCAAGCTCGCCCAGTCGTCGATCGGGACATCGATGACGGCGAGGGCGGCGGTGGGAAATTTCGCCGCGAGGCGGTCAAGGTCGGCCTGGCGTCCATTCTTGGCCAGCATCAGCGCCAATTCCTGCAGACCGGGATTATGGCCGATCACGAGCAGACACTGGCAGCGCGACGGGGTCTCCCTGATGACATCGAGAATATCGTCCGGATCGGCCTCATAGATGCGCTTGTCGAAAGCCGCTTTCGGCTGTGCCGGCAATGCGGCTGCCACCAGTTTCCAGGTTTCCCGCGTTCGCTGTGCGGTCGAGACGAGCACGCAATCCGGGACGAGGTCGCGTTCCGCGAGGTAAGCTCCGATTCTAGGCGCTGCTGCGCGCCCGCGCGCGGCCAGTTCCCGGTCATGATCGCGTTGGCCAGCCTCCGACCAGTCGGATTTTGCATGACGCAGCAGCATGAGTCGGCGCATCGCTATACCTGTCGAATTGCGGAAGGCTTGTCTTCACAAGACTAGCATGCGAGATCGTGACGAATAATTCGGTAATATGATGGTTGCGCCCGGCAGACGATGAGCAAGTCCGACTCCGCGATTTTCGGTTCGAGTCTGTTCGCCGCAACAGCGGAATTGCCACCGCCGCGTGCGCCGCTGACGGCCGATCTCGATGTCGATGTCTGCGTCGTGGGGGGCGGTCTGGCCGGCCTCACCGTTGCGCGCGAAGTGGCGCGCCGCGGCTGTTCCGTGGTGGTGCTGGAAGCGAAGCGCATCGCGTGGAACGCGTCCGGTCGCAACACCGGGTTCGTGTTGCCGGGTTTTGCGCAATCACCGGAGGCCATTGTCGAGCGCGTCGGACTCGAACAGGCCCGCGCGCTCTGGGCGTTGTCGAAGGCCGGGCTCGACTACGTGCGCCAGACGATTGCGGACAATCATATCCCGGTCGATGCCAGCGATGGCTGGCTTTACGTGTCGAAAACCGATCGCGCGGAGGCCGTGCAGGCGGACGTGGATCTGTTGCGCGAACTTGGATGCGAGGCCGACATTCTGCCGACCGAGCAGGTGCGGACGGCATTGAAGACGCCGTATTATTTTCAGGCGATCGGGTTTCCGGAGGCGTTCAACATCCATCCGCTCAATTATGCGCTGGCTCTGGCCAGGCTTGCGGAAGAGGCGGGAGCACGCATCTGCGAAGAGACGCCGGCCTGGTCGATCGATCCCGCAGGTGTGCGCAAGCGGGTGACCACGAAAAGCGGGCGCGTGCGCGCTGCGCATGTCGTGCTGGCCGGCAATGTCCATCTCGGCTCCGTCATGCCGCACGTGGCCCGCACCGTTCTGCCGATACGCACATATGTCGTTGCGACGAAACCGCTGGACAAGGACAAACTCGCCGAAGCGATCACCTGGCGCGGATCGGTTTCGGATACCGACTGGGCGGACAATCATTACCGTGTGGTGGATAACCGGCTGGTCTGGTCCGGCCGCATGACCACGTGGGATGCCAATCCCCGGCTTTTCGCCAAAGGTTTGCGGCGCGATATCCGGCGGGTTTATCCGCAACTCGGCGATGTCGAGATCGAATGTGCCTGGTCCGGCACCCTGGGCAATGCCGTGCACCGGATGCCGCAGATCGGCGAGCTGATGAACGGCGTGTGGCTGGCCAGCGGCTTCGGCGGGCACGGTCTCAACACAACGGCGATGGCGGGCAACATGATCGCGCGGGCGATCGTGGACGGCGACACCGCCTGGCGGCTGTTTCTGCCCTTCGAACTGATCTGGGCCGGCGGCGTGCTCGGCCGCGTGGTCGCGCAGGTGTCGTACTGGTCCTACCGGACGAAGGAACGCCTTGCAGAACGCGCGTCACGCAAGCGGGAGCGTGACCGGCTGCGCGAGCTTGAAAACGCTGATGCAATTGCGACGGAAGACACGCCGAAGGTGAGCGACGCGCCAGAGCAGGTGCCTCAGCAGCAGCCGGCACCAGCCGTGCGAAAGCGCAAACCGGCGCGCAAGCCGCGCAAGGAACAGCCGTCCGCCTGACCGCCGCCCGTCCGGCGACGGCCGCGCGGCTCAGCGGCCCTCCCGCCGTGCCATGAAAGCCAGACGCTCGAACAGGTGCACGTCCTGCTCGTTCTTGAGCAACGCGCCGTGCAGCGGCAGGATCAGCTTTTTCGGATCGCGCTCGCGCAGCATTTCCGGGCCGATGTCCTCGACCATCAGCAGCTTGAGCCAGTCAAGCAATTCCGATGTTGACGGCTTCTTCTTCAGCCCGGGCACGTCGCGCACTTCGTAGAACAGCTTCAGCGCCTCGGCGACCAGCCGTTGTTTTATGCCGGGAAAATGCACATCGACGATGGCACGCATCGTCTCGGTGTCGGGAAAGCGGATATAGTGGAAGAAACAGCGGCGCAGGAAGGCGTCCGGCAATTCCTTCTCGTTGTTGGAAGTGATCACAACGATCGGCCGCCGCCGCGCCTTCACCGTCTCCCCGGTCTCGTAGACGAAGAATTCCATGCGATCGAGCTCCTGCAGGAGATCGTTCGGGAATTCGATGTCGGCCTTGTCGATTTCGTCGATCAGCAGCACCGGCCGCTCGTCGGCGACGAAGGCCTCCCAGAGCTTGCCGCGCTTGATGTAGTTGCGGATGTCCTTGACGCGCTCGTCGCCGAGCTGGCTGTCGCGCAGGCGTGACACCGCGTCGTATTCATAAAGGCCCTGCTGCGCTTTGGTGGTGGATTTCACATGCCATTCGATCAGCGGGGCGCCGACCGCCTTGGCGATCTCGACCGCCAGCACGGTCTTGCCGGTGCCGGGTTCGCCTTTGACGAGCAGCGGCCGCTCCAGCGCCACTGCCGCATTCACCGCGACCTTGAGATCGTCGGTCGCCACATAACCCTTCGTACCTTCAAATCGCATTGCGGAATCCTGTTTCTTGCCGCGGCGACACTAGTGTCGTGGTTAAGAAATCCCCGTGATTATTGGTGGGA
>JAEWCJ010000202.1 GCA_023390695.1 Pseudomonadota bacterium
GTATAGGCGAAGTACAGGATGATGATCAGGATCGTGAGCAGATAATCGTTGATCAGAAACGGCGCCGCCAGCAAGCCCGCCAGGAGCAAGCCCAGCAGACACAATGCGCGCCGCGACACCCCTTCGGTCAGCCGGCCGATCATGCCGCCTTCCTCCCCATGATGCCCTGCGGCCGGAACAGCAAGACGAGCACCAGGATTCCGAAAGCGAACATGCTCTTGGCGGATGGCGTGAAGAACAGGCCAGCCAGAGCCTCCGTCATGCCGATCAGGATGCCGCCAAGCAACGCGCCGGGCATCGAACCAAGCCCGCCGGTAATCACGATGACGAATGCAAGAAGTGTATAGGCCGGACCGAGCGCCGGCGTTACGTCGACGATCAACACGATCATCGCGCCGGCCGCGCCGACGCAGGCCGCACCCAGCCCGAAGGTCAGTGCATAGAGTCGCTTCACGTCGAGACCGATGACAAGTGCACCGGTGTAATTATCGGCGCAAGCGCGGATCGCCTGACCGATATAGCTGAAGCGAAAGAAAACGAACAAAGCTGCGGCGACCGCAACCGCCGCCGCGCCGGCATACACCTTGGTGGCGTCAACGATCAGCGGCCCGATCTGGAAGCTGTCATAGGCGTAGCCTGTTTGCACATTGCGTGCGTCAGGCCCGAATATGATCAGCAGGCCATTGACCATGATGATGGCCACCGCAACCAGCAGGATGAACTGGCTGTGTTCGGGCCGGTTGATGAACGGGTTGATCAGGCCGGCCTGCATGACATAGCCGAGCGCGAACAAAACCGCGGCGATGGGCACCATCATCAGCAGCGGATCGAGCTTGAATGCGGAAAAGAGCAGGATAGCGATATACATCGCGATGGTCATCATCTCGCCATGCGCGAAATTGACCACCCGGATCACGCCGAAAATGACCGACAGCCCGAGCGCCATCAGCCCGTAGACGAGGCCGGTCAGCAGGCCGCCCACGGCCACATTCAGGTAGATTTCAAAGGGCACCGATGCGCGCCCTGCAAGCAAGAAGCTACGACTGCCGTGGCAGTCGGAGCGAAAACTCCGGTCGGAGGATCACCGCTTGTCGTACGGCTTCATCGGCCATTCCGGCTTCGCAATCGCGGCCGCCTTCGGAGCGATGGTCGGAAGCTTTCCGCCGCGGTTCTGGATTCCCGTGATCTCCAGCTTGTCGTTCTGGCCCTTCTCATTGAACTGGATGCCGGGACCGGTGCTGACATTGTCGGTGATGTTGGTCTTGCGGATGGCGTCCGCGAGCACATTGGGATCGGTCGAACCCGCCCGCTTGAACGCGTCGGCCGCGACCATCAGCGCTTCGAAGGTGTAGACGTGGTTGGTGTTCACGTTGACGCCCGGATGTGCCTTCGCAAGTGCGGCTTCCAGGATTTTGCTGACCTTCTTGTTCGGATCGTACCAAGGCACGAAGGTCATCGGCCCGTCCGAGTGCTTGCCGAGCGTCTTCAGATACTGATCCTCGTACCAGCCCGGCCCCATGCTCATGATCGCCTTGGGCGACCAGCGCTGCTTGACCAGTTCGCGGGTCAGCAAAATCGCATCATTGAGGCGGCTGACGACGAGCAGCGCCTCGGCGCCCGTCGCCTTGGCCTTGGCGACCTCGACCGAGAGATCGCGCGCCGCCGGATCATAGGCGATGGTGTCGAGCACCTTGTAGGGCATGTCGAACTTGGGCATGACGGCGCCGATGCCCTTCTGCATGGCTGTGCCGAACGTGTCGTTGACATGCATGAACACGGCCGTCTTCGGCGCCTCGCCCGCTATCGCGAAGACCTCCTTCTGATTCGCGAAGGCTCCGCCGAGAATCATGCCGGCCGTGTGGAAATTGCGGAAAACGAACTTGTAGCCCTGCTCCGTGATCTGCGGCGCCGCGGCGATGTTGATGACGTAGGGAATACCCTTTTGCTCGGCCACCTGCGCGATCGCCGTGCTCTGGCCGGAATCGAAGGCGCCGACCAGAAACTGCGCGCCTTCCTTGATCAGCCTCTCGGCCTGGGCGCGCGCGTTGTCAACGTTGGATTCGGTATCGGCATTCATGATCTGGAGCGTGGGATAGCCGAGATCCTTGAGGATGCCGCCGGCGATCTCCACACCACGCTGGCAATCCTGCCCAATGCCCGCCTGATAGCCCGAGCGCGGCAGCAGCACGCCCACCTTCAAGGCTGCGCCCTGCCCGCGCACGATGTTGAAGGGCGCAGAGCCGGCCAGAAGTCCCGTCGCGCCGAGGCCGGCGGCAAAGGTGCGGCGGCTGACCTTCAGGTGCGCACGCGAGGATTTCGATGGATTGGACATTAATTCCTCCCTGATCGCTTGGGCCGATCTTTTGGCCGTCTTGGCGCTATTGTTGTTGCCGTTCCAGCCGGGATGCAATGGCCGTTTGCTGCGGCATTGGGCCCGCTGCATCTCCTGTGGACGTCCGTTGACGGCAATTGTTGTATAGGACAATAGATGTCGTCAACAACAATGTGGCGTTCGCCTGGGCACACCGCACCGGAGATTGCTGTGTCGGATCGCAAGCCGGACCATCACGAAATTCCCGACGGCCCGCGGCCGGCACGCCGCAAGGCGGCACGGGACGTCAATGTCGGCCCGCTGGAAGGGCATCTGGGATATTACATCCGGCGGGTGCAGGTCTGGGTGTTCCAGGATTTCATCCGCAGCCTGGCGCCGCTGGAAATTCGCCCGGCGCAATATTCGGTGCTGACCGTGATCGGCGCCAATGCGGGTCTGTCGCAATCCGATCTCGCCGACACGCTGGCCATCGAGCGCGCCCGGCTGGTGCATTTGCTGGACAAGCTGGAAAAACGCGGCCTGATCGAGCGGCAGGCCTCCCCGCATGACCGGCGCTCGCATGCGCTGCATCTGACCGCGGACGGCCAGAAGCTGCTGAAACAGGCGAAGGCGCTGGCCGCACGCCACGAAGCGAACCTGACGAGGATCTTGGGCGAAGACAATTACAAGGCAACGCTCGATATTTTCCGCCGGTTCGGCAACCGCGGCTAGACAGCACTTGGCGACGGCAGGATTGGGGATCAGGACATGACGGACGTTCTTGTCGAGACGCGGCCCGGCTTTCGTATCATCACCCTGAACCGGCCGGAGCGCCTGAATGCGTTCACGGAAGGCATGCATCGCGCGCTGAAAGCCGCCATCGACGATGCGGAAGCGGACGCGAATTGCCGAGCCTTGCTGCTGACCGGTGCCGGCCGCGGATTCTGCGCCGGGCAGGACCTGAACGAACGGGTGACGGCGGACGGCGACATCGTCGTGCCCGGCGAGGCCTTGGAGACATACTACAATCCGCTGGTGCGCAAGCTGCGCGCCCTGCCCTTTCCCGTGATTGCCGCCGTCAACGGCATCGCCGCGGGCGCCGGATGCAGTGTGGCGCTCGCCTGCGACATCGTGCTGGCGGCGAAGACCGCGACCTTCACGCAGGTTTTCGCGCGCATCGGGCTGATCCCGGATGCCGGCGGCACCTGGATCCTGCCGCGCCTTGTCGGACAGGCGCGGGCCCGCGGCCTCGCGCTGCTGACCGAGCCATTAAGCGCGGAGAAGGCCGAAGACTGGGGCCTGATCTGGAAGGCGGTGGATGACGAAACGCTGATGAGCGAGGCGGAAAAGCTGTGCGCGCATTTCGCCGCCGCGCCGACCTACGGACTTGGCCTGATCAAGCAGGCCTTCGATGCCGCCGAAGACAATGATCTTGCAGCGCAATTGGATCTGGAGCGGAAACTGCAGCGGCAGGCGGGATCGCATGAGGATTACAAGGAAGGCGTGCGCGCGTTTCTGGCGAAGCGGAAGCCGCAATTCAGCGGCAAGCGATAAGGGTTCAGCGAAACCCTTGATCCGCCTTGCAAAGCGGCCAGCGTTTCATGTGAAACAATTCCTATTGTGCACGATCATGCACCGGCGGAAAACGGCCATGTCATGCTCGTAGAAACCGCGTTCCTCCGCCGCGAGCAGCCATCTTCCGGGATCCTCGCCGCCGTGTTCACGCAGTCCTCCCGGCCGGACGATCGCAAGTACCGTCCCTCCGGCTTTCATCGCCAGAAACCGGTCAGGCGCCGAGCCCGCCCTTCTCCGCGATGAAGCGCGCGACATCGTCGACGCCCTGACCTTCCTTCATGTTGGCGAAGACGAAGGGCCGCGCCCCGCGCATCTTCTTCGCATCGCGCTCCATCACGTCCAGCGAAGCGCCGACATGGGGCGCGAGGTCGATCTTGTTGATGACGAGGAGGTCGGAGCGCGTGATGCCAGGCCCGCCCTTGGACGGGATCTTCTCGCCGGCGGCGACGTCGATCACATAGATCGTGAGGTCGGCGAGTTCCGGCGAGAAGGTCGCGGCGAGATTGTCGCCGCCGGATTCGATCAGCACCAGATCGAGATCGGGAAATTTCTGCCGCATCTCCGCCACCGCGGCGAGATTGATCGACGCATCTTCGCGGATCGCGGTGTGCGGACAGCCGCCGGTCTCGACGCCGGCAATGCGGTCGGCCGCAAGCGCGCCGGAGCGCACCAGATATTCGGCGTCCCATTTGGTGTAGATGTCGTTGGTGATGGCGGCGATCTCGTAGCGGTCGCGCAACGCCTTGCACAACAGATCCATCATCGCGGTCTTGCCGGAACCGACCGGGCCGCCGACACCGACACGCAGGGGGCCGTGGGGGTTTTTCATTGCTCTGTCTCCTTGTGTCCCGGGCGCAGCGCAGCGTGAAACGGTGCGCTGC
>JAEWCJ010000265.1 GCA_023390695.1 Pseudomonadota bacterium
CCTCTCCCCGCTTGCGGGGAGAGGGTGGCCGGAGCGGAGCGGAGGCCGGGTGAGGGGCATGTTTAGTTTCTGTCGGTTTGTAGAGCCGAAAATATGGCGGTGAGCACCCCCTCCTTATTCGATAAAACTTCGTTATTCCAGAAACGAAGCACGCAAAACCCTTCTGAGATTAGATATGCGTCACGAGCGCAGTCATCTGTATTATCCGAGTGTTGGCCGCCATCGTTTCCGGTCCCTGCATACGAAATCCGCGACATAGGGGCCAATCGCTTCCTGTCTGACGAATTTGAAGCCGTGCAAACGGCAATCGCGCAAGGCACAGCCGCATTTCTGCGATGGTGGAATCGCGGCGAAGGCATCTTGCTCTTTGGACGATTGAACGGTTCGACCCGCGCATTTGCCCCTTACCCGGCTCGCGCGCCCGCGCTCGCCACCCTCTCCCCGCTGAAGCGGGGGAGAGGGAAAGAAAGACAGCATATCACTTGAACCGGATCGTCGTCGGCTTGCGTTCGCTGAAGTCGATGGCGGCGAAGCCGGTGGCGGTGAGACCGGCGCCGAGACAGTCGGCATGATCGTGCAACTCGAACTTCACCGGCCGCGTGCAGAGCATGCTGCCGCCGCCCCAATTCAGCGGCTTGTTGCCGGTGCGGATGGCGTTGCCGTTGCTGTCCACGGCTTCTCCAAACGAGAACAGCCGGCGCGGCGCACCCGACACTTCCGGGCGCAGGCATTTGCCGGGCTCCACGCGATACCAGCCGCGGGTGACGAGCCCATTCCGGTCCTCGATGCCGAGCGAAGCCATCACGGTGTAAGAGGTGTCGTTGCACCAGGCAAAGCCGCTGCCCGGCTTCTGCGCCGCAGTCAGCAGAATATCGAAGAAATCGGAGCGCCCCGCCGTGGTGTTGCCCAGTTTGTTTTCCTGCAGGAACTGCGTCAGCGCAGCGTCGGTCTTTGCGCCGCGAATACCGTCGATCGGTGCCGCGTCATAGCCCGCAACCACGAGCAGGCGCTGAATGCCGGCATCGCGCGCCTGCAACTCGTCGTAGCCGGCTTCCTCGGCGAGCGTGACGGTCGGGCCCTGCTCGGTCTCGACCGGCCGCACCGGAATGAACGGTGCAAGCCTGTGCCCGGAGCGGCAGTTGCGGGCGCCGGCGATGGTGAAATTGTCCTGGCCGACGCAGAATTCCGCCTGACCGGCCAGCGGCAGGGGCGAGGGACCGTAGAGCGCGGGAACGCGCGCATGGATGTGAAGCTGTCCGGCGGGCAGGTCGCCTTGCAGGATGGTTCGGCACTGGCCGGGATCGAGCCGGAACCATCCGCGCGTCGCGGCGACGCCGCGCTCTTCGATGGCGAGCGCGGCCTCGGTGACGTAGCTCATCCGGTTGCAGAGTCGCAGGTCGGCCTGCGCCGGGGAGCCGAGCGCGATCAGCTCGGCGGACGCGGACAGCATTGCAATTGTCAGTTTGAAAGAGCCTGCCATTGCCGCTCCGCCAGTCGAATCGCCTGTGCCATTAGAGCGGATTTCGAGGCTGCATTGCGCTCTTCCGTTTGTGCCCGCACTCGGGCGGCGCGAAGCGCAGGCCCGGGTGCGGGAATGAACGGAGGATGGACCTACGTCTTTTCAGAATGACATCGACGCCTGGACTTCGGAGATCTCGTCGCCGGCCGCAATCGTGCCGCCGGCCACGACCTCGGCATAGACCCCGCAATCCATGTGACCGAAGGACTGCATGAGCGTTTTCGGGATTTCCATGTCGCGGATACCGGTGTGCGGCTCGACGTTGGTCGCCGCGCAGCGCACGATGCGCTTGACGATTTTGAACCGCACGTCTCCGATCATCACGCTCTCGCCCAGCAGATCGAATTCCCGCCAGGCCGGCCATCCCGCCACGTAAAGATTGCCGCGGAAACGCAAAGGGTCGACCGGCGCGCTGACGGCGTTTTCGACCTGCGCCACCGACGCAAGATTGATGATGGAGACGACCTTGGCCGCCACATCCGAAAAGCTGTGGCCGTCGGCCTGCAGAACCTTGGGCGGGCCGCGCAATTCGTCGGCACTGTAGGCGGCAAAGAAGCCTTCGATGGCCTGCCGGCCCTCGGGCGTTCGCAGGTCGCCTTCCGCGACCACCTTGCCGTTCTGCCGAAGGGTCAGGGTCTGCATCGCATGATCGAAGCGGGTATCCAGCGCCGCCAGCCGTTCATTCCGCATCAGCATCAAGAAGCGCTGCTTGGGGAAATAGGCGGGGGCCGCGGGGTCGAAGCCGGAGGGACCGTTCTCGATGGCGTAACGCCGGTCGGATTCGATCGTCTGCCCGGGCAACAGCGCGGCCCGCGTCAGACGTTCCGGCGAAAGGCCTTTGACGGGGTAACGGTAAATGGCCTGGAGGGAAGCGGTCATTCTCAGTCCTTGGCGAGACCCTGTTAACCCGGCAGGGGCCATCCTGCCCGCGAATTTTGCGCGGGTCACCTCTTCCCGCCACGCGGCCGCCTGCCTACATCCGGCTTGGCGGATGCTTTCGGGGTTCGCCACGGGAATGCCTGCCGGTTGATCTGTTTCAATGCGGACGGGCCAGATCAACCCAATGACGTTGCTGCGACAGCGCCGGTTGCGGGCTGCGGAGCAAGCCGAGGGAGCGACATATGGATTTTGAGAAGTATACCGAGCGCGCGCGCGGTTTCGTTCAGTCTGCGCAAGCCCTGGCCCTGCGCGAGGGCCATCAGCAATTCACCCCCGACCATCTGTTGAAGGTTCTGCTCGACGACCCGGAAGGGCTCGCCGCGGGCCTGATCGACCGCGCCGGCGGCAATTCGCGCATGGCGCTGTCCGAGGTGGAAGCCGCGCTCAACAAGATGCCGAAAGTCTCCGGCGGCGGCGCCGGACAGATCTATCTGGCGCCGGCCTTGGCGCGGGTCTTCGACCAGGCGCAGAAGGTCGCCGGGAAGGCCGGCGATTCGTTCGTGACGGTCGAGCGGCTGCTGCTCGCTCTGGCGCTGGAAAAGGACAGCGATGCCGGAAAGATTCTGGCCAAGGCCGGGGTCAATCCGCAGGGGCTGAATGCCGCCATCAATGCGCTGCGCAAGGGCCGCACCGCCGATTCGGCGACCGCCGAGAACGCCTATGACGCCCTGAAGAAATATGCCCGCGACCTGACGCAGGCGGCGCGCGACGGCAAGCTCGATCCGGTTATCGGCCGCGACGAGGAAATCCGCCGCACCATTCAGGTGCTGTCGCGCCGGACCAAGAACAATCCGGTGCTGATCGGCGAGCCCGGCGTCGGCAAGACCGCGATCGTGGAAGGCCTGGCGCTGCGCATCCTCAACGGCGACGTGCCGGAGAGCCTGCAGGACAAGAAATTGCTGTCGCTCGACATGGGCGCGCTGATCGCCGGCGCGAAATATCGCGGCGAGTTCGAGGAGCGGCTGAAAGCCGTGCTGAACGAGGTCACGTCCTCGAACGGCGAGATCATCCTGTTCATCGACGAGATGCACACCCTCGTCGGCGCCGGCAAGGCCGACGGGGCGATGGATGCGTCGAACCTGCTGAAGCCCGCGCTGGCGCGCGGCGAGCTGCACTGCATCGGCGCCACCACGCTCGACGAATACCGCAAGCACGTGGAGAAGGACGCGGCGCTCGCCCGTCGTTTCCAGCCGGTCTTCGTGAGCGAGCCCACCGTGGAGGACACGGTGTCGATC
>JAEWCJ010000325.1 GCA_023390695.1 Pseudomonadota bacterium
CACCCAGGTCAACGTGATGACGCATGCGACGCGCGCACGGAAAGAGCGCGGCGCGAAGATCATCGCCGTTGACGTCTATATGAACGGCACGATGGAGCAGGCCGACCTGCCGGTGCTGGTGAAGCCGGGCACGGACGCAGCTCTCGCCTGCGCGGTGATGCATTGCCTGTTCCGCGACGGCAAGGCCGACTGGGCCTATCTCGACAAATACACCGACGCGCCGCGCGAACTCGAGGCGCATCTCAAGACGCGCGATCCGCAATGGGCGTCCGCCATTACCGGCACGCCGTCCGAGACCATCGAGGCGTTCGCGCGGCTGATCGGCGACAACAAGCGTACGTATTTCCGGCTCGGCTACGGCTTCGCGCGCTCGCGCAATGGTGCCGCCAACATGCACGCGGCGCTGTCGATCGCCGCCGTCACCGGCGCCTGGCAGTACGAGGGCGGCGGCGCCTTCCACAACAACGACGCCATTTTCGGCTTCAACAAGTCGATGATTGAAGGGAACGACGCCATCGACCGCTCGGTGCGCGTGCTCGATCAATCGAAGATCGGCGCCATCCTGACCGGCGATCGCGACGCCTTGCGGGGCGGGCCGCCGGTCGATGCGCTGTTCATCCAGAACACCAATCCGATGACGGTCGCGCCCGACCAGACGGTGGTGAAGCGCGGCTTCGCGCGCGACGACCTGTTCGTCTGCGTGCACGAGCAATTCATGACCGAAACCGCCCGCATGGCCGACATCGTGCTGCCGGCGACCATGTTCACCGAACACGACGATCTCTATCAGGCCGGCGGCAGCCAATACATCCTGTTCGGCCCCAAACTGGTGGAGGCACCGGGCGAATGCCGCTCCAACCACGACGTCATTTGCGCGCTGGCAAAGCGGCTGGGCGCGGAGCATCCCGGATTCGAGATGACGCCGCGCGAATTGATCGACTGGACCTTGCAGAATTCCGGCTGGGGCGACCTGGCGCGGCTGGAGCATGAAAAGTGGATCGACTGTCAGTCGGATTTTGAACGCGCGCATTACCTGGGCGGCTTCAAATGGCCGGACGGCAAATTCCGGTTCAAGCCGGACTGGAGCAACGTGCCGTTCAAGTCGCCGTCGACCTTCGGACCGGTGGCGGAGATCCCGTCGTTGCCGGATTACTGGCCGGTGATCGAGACCGCCGACGCGGCGCATCCGTTCCGGCTGGCAACATCGCCGTCACGCAGTTTCCTGAACTCGACCTTCACCGAAACGCCGTCGTCGCTGGCGCGCGAACAGCATCCGACCGTGATGATGCATCCCGACGACGCCGCTGCGCTCGGGCTCTCCAATGACGACAAGGTGGTGCTCGGCAATCACCGCGGCGAAGTGCGGCTTCGTGTCAGATTGTTCGACGGGGTGCGGCGTGGCGTTGTGATCGCGGAATCGATCTGGCCGAACGACGCCTATGAGGACGGATGCGGCATCAATACGCTGACGGGAGCCGATCCCATCGCTCCCTATGGCGGCGCGGCTTTCCACGACAACCGTATCTGGGTTAAACGGGCGGCCTGACCGTTATTCCTGCCTTCGCATTTTTCCGGAGAATTTCCATGACGACCGCGACGCGTTTTCTCGCAAGCCTTCCCGTTGTCCTGATGTTGTCCGCCTGCGGGGGAGGGATCGATCTCGGCGCGTCGTCGCCTCCGCCACCGGCCGACAAGAATGTGAGCGAGCAGGCGCGCCTGAAACTGACCGACAAATGCATGCTCGATCCTGCGACCGGCGCGGGCACGGACAGCAAAAGAGGCAAGGCGCCGCTGTGCCAGTGCTATGCGCAGGGCGTCGTCAAGCAGATGTCGCAGGCGGAGGCGGCCAACTACGTCTCGAGCGGCGGGCTGTCGTGGTCGGTCAAGTCCGACGAGGTCATGAGCGCGTGCCGGAAGCGGTAAGGAACTTGTCGTATCGCGCTCGCCTCATCTTCCGCTCGTTCCCGCACAAGCGGGAACCCAGTGATAACAAGTCTGGATCCCCGCTTGCGCGGGGATGAACGGAGGCTACCAGCGAAACTCAAGCCCCAGCGTGCCCGCATGCGATTCAAAATTGCCGCGGAAGCGTCCGTCATAGACGGCGTAGAAGCGCGTGCGGGGCGAAAGGCGCATCGACAGGGCGGCGCCGGCATCGACGCCCGTCCGGTCTTCCTATACCCCGGCGAGGACGCGCGGCAGCGCGCTTCCGTCCACGGCGGAGATCGTCAGCCCGCCGGCATTGAGCGACACGATCTGGACCGCGCGGCCATAGACGCTGAAGTCCATCACCGTGCTGGCCGCAAGCCACGTATAGCCGAATTCGGCACCGCCGAAGATGCGTGTGCGCTCGGCGATCTGTTCGCTGCCGATGACCGGCACGGCGCCGCCGCTTTCCACGAAGCCGTCCGATTCCGCGCGCACCCAGTCCAGGCCGAGCTTCGGCACCACGCGCCAATTGCCGGAGCTCCAGAGATAGCTGAGCTCGGTCAGCACGCCCCACATT
>JAEWCJ010000338.1 GCA_023390695.1 Pseudomonadota bacterium
CGGCTGCACGGAGCAGATCACCAGCCGCGCGATGCCGCTGCTCTATGTCAACGAACTGGCATCGTCGCAGCAGCTCGCGCTCGACACCGACGCCGATCAGCGCATCCGCGACTCGATCGATCGTCTGCTGACGCGGCAGGGCTCGAACGGCTCGTTCGGCCTATGGTCGGTCGGCGGCGACGAGCCCTGGCTCGATGCGTATGTCACCGACTTCCTGACGCGGGCGCGCGAGCGCGGCTTCGTCGTGCCGGATACCGCATTCCGGCTGGCGCTCGACCGGTTGCGCAATTTCGTCGCCACCGCACCGGAGCCGAACAAGGATGGCGGCCGCGATCTCGCCTATGCCCTCTATGTGCTGGCGCGCAACGGCACGGCGCCGCTGGGCGATCTGCGTTACATCGCCGACGCCAAAATGGCTGATCTCGCCACGCCCATCGCCAAGGCGCAGATCGCGGCGGCCCTCGGCCTGCTCGGTGACCGGGTGCGGGCCGAGCGGGCCTATGCGTCGGCGCTGAATGCGATTGCGCCGCAGCCGAAGCTGGAATCCGGACGCACCGATTTCGGCTCCGTGCTGCGCGACGCCGCGGCCCTGGTGGCGCTGGCGTCGGAAGGCAATGCGCCGCGTCAGACGGTCGCCGGTGCGCTCTCACGCATCGATGCGGCCCGCAATCTGTCGTCCTTCACCTCCACACAGGAGAATGCCTGGCTGGTGCTGGCGGCGCGTGCCATCAGCAAGGACAAGGGCGGCATGTCGCTGAACGTGAACGGCGAGACGCGGCAGGGTCCGCTGTTCCGCAACGTGACGGCGGCGTCGCTGCAGACTGCACCCTTCACCGTCGCCAATAACGGCGATGGCGATGTGCAGGCGGTGATCTCGGTCAGCGGCGCGCCGCTGACTCCGGAACCCGCGGCCGAACGCGGTTTCAGCATCGAACGGGCCTATCACACGCTCGACGGCGAGGCGGTCGATATCGCGAAGGTGACCCAGAACCAGCGCTTCGTGGTGGTGCTGAAGGTCACCGAGCAGCAGCCGCAATTCGGGCGCGTCATCATCGCCGACTATTTGCCGGCGGGATTTGAAATCGACAATCCGCGTCTCGTGTCGTCGGGCGATACCGGCACGCTGGGCTGGATCCAGAATGCGAAACAGCCGGTGCATTCGGAATTCCGTGACGACCGGTTTGTCGCGGCGTTCGAGCGCAAGGCCAAGGACGCGCCGGTCTTCACGGTCGCCTATGTGGTGCGCGCCGTGTCGCCGGGCCGGTATGTCGTGCCACAGGCCTATGTCGAAGACATGTACCGGCCCGACCGCTTCGGTCGTACCGGCACCGGCGAGATGGAGGTCACGGCGGCGCGATGAGGATCGTCCGCATCATCGTCACGCTGGCGGGCACCGCGCTGGTTTGCGCGGTGGCTGCCTTCGCGTGGTGGGTGGTCTCGCTCGGCCCGGCGCCGCGCGGCGAGGGGATCGCCTATTCCCGGCAGGTGCTGGACCGGGACGGCCGGTTGCTGCGGCCCTATGCGACGGCGGAAGGCCGCTGGCGCATGCAGGCGACAGTCGCCGACGTCGATCCGCGTTTCCTCAAGATGCTGATCGCCTACGAAGACAAGCGTTTCCATGCGCATCGCGGCGTCGATCCGCTGGCGCTGATGCGGGCGGCCTATCTCCTCGTCACGCATGGCCGCATCGTGTCCGGCGGTTCAACCCTGACTATGCAGGTCGCGCGCCTGCTGGAGCCGCGCAGCGAGCGCTCGATGCTGGCCAAGCTGCGGCAGATGGTGCGGGCGGTCGAACTCGATGCCACGCTGACGAAAGACGAAATTCTCTCGCTCTATCTCAGCCTCGCGCCGTATGGCGGCAATCTGGAAGGCATTCGCGCGGCCTCGTTCGCCTATTTCGGCAAGGAGCCGCGCCGGCTGTCGCTGCACGAAGCGGCGCTGTTGGTGGCGTTGCCGCAATCGCCGGAAGCACGGCGTCCGGACCGTTCGCCGGAGCGCGCGCGGCTGGCGCGCGACCGCGTGCTGCTGCGCATTGCGCAGGATGCGCAAATCCCGGCCGACGAGATCGCGTATGCGAAAGCCGAAGCAGTGCCGCAGGCGCGCAAGCCGATGCCGAGCCACGCGCCGCATGCCGCCGATCAGGCGATCGCTACCGCGCCGGACCTGTCCGTGCACCGGCTGACGCTGGATCTCCATCTGCAGCGGAATCTGGAGCAACTGGTGCGCGAGCGCGCGCAGGCGATGGGGCCTGATATCTCGGTGGCCATCGTCGCCGTCGATCATGCCTCGGGCGAAATCCGCGCGCGCGTGGCGTCGGCGGATTATTTCGACGAAGGCCGGGCGGGGCAGGTGGACATGACACAGGCGCTGCGCTCGCCCGGTTCGGCGCTCAAGCCCTTCATCTATGGTCTCGGTTTCGAGGATGGCCTGGTGCATCCCGAAACGCTGATCGAGGACCGGCCATTGCGCTACGGCAATTATGCGCCGGAAAATTTCGACATGACCTTTCAGGGCACGGTGACAGTGCGCAAGGCGCTGCAGCTCTCGCTGAACGTGCCGGTGGTCGCGCTGCTGGAGAAAGTCGGCGCAAGCCGGCTGACGGCGCGGCTGGGCCAGGCTGGTGCGCCGCTCGCATTGCCGAAAGGCGAGGTGCCGGGGCTCGCTATGGGGCTCGGCGGCGTCGGCGTGAAGCTCACCGACCTCACCATGCTCTATGCGGGTCTGGCGCGGCTCGGCGCCACCATCCCGCTGGTGGAGCGGGCGGAGGATGCGGCGCTGGCGCGCCCGCCGCAGCGGCTGCTCGATCCGGTGGCGGCCTGGTATGTCGGGAATGTGCTGATCGGCACCCCGCCGCCGGACAATGCCGCGCGGGGCCGCATCGCATTCAAGACCGGCACGTCCTACGGCTATCGCGACGCGTGGGCGGTCGGCTTCGACGGCACGCGCACAATCGGCGTGTGGGTGGGGCGGCCGGACGGGGCGCCGGTGCCGGGCATGACCGGGCGCTCCGCCGCGGCGCCGATCCTGTTCGATGCATTCGCACGCAGCGGCGAGATGATCGCGGCCCTGCCGCCGGCGCCGAAGGGCGCGATCGTCGCCGCCAATAACAGGCTGCCGCTGCCGCTGCAGCGATACCGGCCGGACCGGCTGGTGGGCGATTCCGCGGAGCCGCCGGTGCGTATTCTTTATCCTCCGCACGGCGCGCGCATCGAACTCGGCGAGGCCGCCGACGCGTCCGAGCCGCTCGCAGTGAAAATCTCCGGCGGCGTCGCGCCGTTGACCGTGCTGGTGAACGGCATGCCGTTGCCGGCGCAGCGGGGGCAGCGCACCATCATGGTCGATCCGGGCGGGCCGGGTTTCGTGCGGCTGACGGTGATGGACGCAAAAGGCACAACCGACAGCGTTGTTGTGCGGATGCAGTAGCTTCCGCTTCCCGGGGGGAACTCATTTCATTATATGGTCGGACCAGTTTTCACACGTCCGACCGGAATGAGCATATCCACCGACAATTCCCGCAGCTTCCTGCCGAGAGGGCTTGCCGCGCTGCTCGATTACGCCAGCGCCAGCCATGCGCGGGCGCTGGGCTTTCTGCTGCTGGTCTCGCTGCTTGCTTTCGCGCCGGGGATCACCCAGCTGCCGCCGATCGACCGCGAGGAATCGCGGTTCGCGCAGGCGACCAAGCAGATGATCGAGACCGGGGATTACGTCGACATCCGCTTCCAGGACGACGTGCGCTACTCGAAGCCGGTCGCGCTCTACTGGCTGCAGGCGGCGGTCGTGAAGCCGGCGGAGGCGCTCGGCGTGCGCCGCGCGCTGACGCGCATCTCGCTGTACCGGATTCCGTCCCTGAT
>JAEWCJ010000116.1 GCA_023390695.1 Pseudomonadota bacterium
CCGTTAACGAGCACCGTATGGGCGTCCGTGCCCCGGGCGGAATAAACCAGGCTGGTCAGCGGGTTGTTAGCCGGCATGGAATGAGCGGTGGCGAGATCGAAGATGGCGATATCCGCGCACTTTCCGCATTCGAGAGATCCGATTTCGGCGTCCAGACCCAGGGCCTTGGCGGCGTTGATGGTCGCAAATTCGAGGCAGCGTTCCGGCGGCATGACGGTCGGGTTCAGATGCTTGGCATTCTGAAGCATCGAGCACGCCTTCATCTGCTCGACCATGTCGACTGAATAATCCACCATCGGGCCGTCGGAGCCGAGTGCAACATTTATTCCGGCGGCATGCATCGGAACGATCGGGCCGATCCCTCCGCCGCGCACGGCTTCGCTGGTCGGCGTGTAGACGACCGACGCGCCGCTATCGGCGATCAGATCGATGTCCGTTCCGGTGCAGTTGATCGCGTGGACCAGGATGTATCGGGAATCGAGGAGACCGAGCTGCATCAATGTCTGCGCGTCGGTTCGTCCGGTCTTGCGCAAGACGCTCAGATAACTCTTTTCGAAGGCCAGCGTGCCGCCGGAAATATGGGTCGTGATTTTGAGATCGTGACGGTCCGCAAGGCGCTTGGCTTCGACCAGCATCTGCTCGGACGTCACCTGCTGGTCGATGAAAATCGCATTGCACTCGGCGGCGAGACATGTGCGCGTAAGTCCGTTGTTGCGATCTTTCCAGCGCGGAATGAGGTCGTCGAGGAACGCGATTTCTTCCGCGAGGTCTCTGGGATGATGCGGATTGCCGGGCAGGCGGCACTGAACCTCTTTTCCAATGACCTGGCGCATGCCCAGTTCCTCGCTGGGCTTGGCCATTCGTTCCAGGGACGCCTCGGTTGAGGGAAGCCGGAGGTGGTTCAGGCTGCAGGTTGTTCCCGACAGCAACATCTCAATGCAGGCGGCATAGGAGGTCAGCTCCATGTCGTCATCGGTCAGATGTGGCGTGACGCGATTGACAACGTTCGGGAACCAATCCTCGATCAGGAGTCCGTTCGCGACACCTTTGAACAAATGATAGTAGAAATGCTGATGTGCGTTGATCAGTCCGGGAACGACGATCATTCCGCTGGCATCAATGACCTCATCGAAGGTGCCTGATGCCTGTGCATGTGATGAGACCTCTTCGATGAAGTTGCCGTTCACAATGACGGTGCCGCCCGGAAAGACATCGCGAGTCCCGTTGACCGTGACCACATAGCCGTTCTTGATCAGGATCCGCGTCATGGTGGCTGCGTCTTTCTACTAATTCTTGCCCGCGGCCCATGGCGCGATCCAGCGGTCGATCCGTTCCTGCGTCTTGATGATGACGCCGCCGAAAACCGCGAGCGCGATCAAAGCCGCAAAGACTTTTTCCGTTTCCATCACCTGTCCGAAGCGGATCAGCAGATAGCCCATGCCGCTCTGGTTCGATCCGCCGATCATTTCGGCGGCGACGACGAGAATGATGGTGACGCCCATGCCGAGATGCAGGCCGGAGAAGATGCTCGGAATGGCGGCCGGGATGACAATCTTCATCTGCACCTGCCGTTCATTCGCGCCGAGATCGCGCGCGGCGCGCAGGAGCCCCTGATCCGCCTGGCGAATGCCGGCATAGGTGCTGATCACGACGGGAAAGAAGGCCGTGATGGCGCTGATCGTGAGGATATAGGCCTCGCCGGTGCCGAGCCAGATGATGAGCAGCGGGATCAGCGATATTTTGGGCAGCGGGTAGAGCGCGGCAATCCACGGATCGAAGATGCGGGAGGCCACGCGCGACATCCCCATGAGGACGCCGACGGCAATCCCGAAGAGGCTCGCGACCAGAAAGCCGCCCATGATGCGCAGGAAGGTGATCGCGAGATGATAGGGCAGGGAGCCGTCGGCGGTCATCAACCACAGATAATCCGCGATCGCGGTCGGTGCCGGCAGGATGATCGGCGCGATGCCGCGTGCCCGGACGATCCATTCCCAGATCGCCAGGAACACAACGACGGAGACGAGAGGCAGGGCCCGCAGCCAGAGCGGATCCCTGGATTTTGATTTGGGACGCTTGGCCATCATTGCTCCGCCACTTCGTTCTGCTGCCGCATCGCGTTCAACACCTCCTCGCGGATCAGATGCAGGATGCGGTCATAGAGCTCGCCGAATTCCGGAGAATTGATCAGTTCCTGCGAACGCGGCCGCGGCAGATCGATCTTGATGACTTCCTTGATGCGGCCGGGCCGCGCGGTCATCACCACCACTTCGTCGCCGAGCAGGATCGCTTCGTCGATGGCGTGGGTGACGAACAGAATGGTCTTGCGCGTCAGTTCAAAGATGCGGGTCAATTCTTCCTGCATCACGATCTTGGTCTGCGCATCGAGCGCCGCGAACGGCTCATCCATCAGCAGGATGGGCTGATCCATGATCAAGGCGCGCGCGAGCGCAACGCGCTGACGCATGCCGCCGGACAACTGGCTGCATTGTTTGTATTCAAAGTGCTTCAGGCCGACCATGGCGATCAGCTCTTTGGCGCGGTCGTAACGCTGCTGACGCGGCACGCCTGCCACTTCCAGGCCGAACGCGACGTTGTCGATGACGTTGCGCCATGGGAACAGGTTCAGATTCTGCCACATCATCACCGAGCGCTCGCCCGGACGAGCCGACGGCGCGGAAGGCTGCGTGGGGTCGGTGATGCGGATGCTGCCGCCGGTTGCCTTCTCTATGCCGCCGACGATCTGCACCAGCGTGCTCTTGCCGCAACCGCTCGGGCCGAGCAGACAGGTCAGTTTGCCGGAGCCGAAATGATGCGAGATGCCGTCCAGCGCGACGATGCCGTCGCCGCCGTCATCCCAGACTTGCACCAGCTTGTCGACGTATATGTCCATACGCTCCCCGTCGTTTTACCCAACCCCGCGGCCTTGGGGCCGTCTTGCTTTTCCAATATTGAACTGGTCAGACTGTTCAACATTAAGTATCTTAATGTTAAGGTATCTCATCGTCACATTGCGTCGCTGTCAAGCGCAATGAATCGTCAACGGGGATAAATTTGCATCATGACGAGTGAGCATCGCGATTCAGTCCAGCGGATGCTGACCGAATGGGGACATGAGCGGCCGGATCTGGATGCGTCGCCGATCGCCGTCCAGGGCCGTATCATGCGTCTGTCTGCGCATCTGCTGCGTCAGACGGAAAACTGGCTGGGGCCGCTGGGGTTGAGCTGGGAGGCGTTCAGTCTGATCGTCACCCTGCGGCGCTCGGGCAAGCCCTACGAACTGCGTCCGACC
The DNA here is from genome assembly GCA_023390695.1 of Pseudomonadota bacterium. The sequence continues at coordinate 3,290 of JAEWCJ010000116.1, forward strand.
GACTTGTTGCGGGAGTCTCTGCTCACGTCCGGCGCCATCACCAACCGCATCGACCGCGTGGAGCGGATGGGGCTTGTCGAACGGCGTCCGGACGTGGACGACCGGCGCAGCTTTATCATCCGGCTCACACCGGCGGGCAAACGTCTGGCCGACCGGGCGATCGCCAGTCATTTCGCGGCGGTCGACGATTTGCTCGATGTGCTTGCCTTGCCGGAGCGGGAGCAGTTGGCGCGTCTTCTCTCCAAGCTTCTGGCCTCATTCGAGAACAAAGCCATGCCAAGGCCGCGCGAGGTGAAGACACGTACCGGTGAAGCCGCAAGCCTCGCACGGCAATCGGCCAAATGAGGGCCGGCGGACGCCGCTGAAATTTTTGATGACAGCAATGGAAATGGTTGGGTGAACAAGATGGCGGATCGGATCTCGGCAAAAGACGACCTCGTGAAATCGGCCATGGCGCATTGGGGGCCGCGTTTCGTGTCCAACGGCGTCGCGCTGACCGATTTCGAGGAGATCACCGGCGCGCTGGAGAAATGGGATGACTGGTGCCGTGCATGGTCGGCGCGCGCCGCCGATCATGAGCAGATGGGCAGGGTGGCGCTGTCCGAGAAGCATCTGACCAGCGCCGGCGAGCATCTCAATCGCGCGGCGGTCTATTATCACTTCGCCAAATTCCTGTTCGTTCACGATCTCGCGCAAATGAAGACGGCGCATATGAAGGCGGTGGAATGCCGCGCATTGGCATTGCCGTATCTGCGGCCGGCCGGCGAGCGCGTCGGTATTCCTTATGCAGGCAAACAGCTCTTCGGAATCCTGCGCAAGCCGGCGGGCGTTGAGCGTCCGCCGGTCGTGGTGATGGTCATGGGGCTCGATTCCGCGAAGGAGGAGACGGACGCCTATGAGCAGCCCTTCCTGGCGCGCGGCATTGCGACGCTTGCCTTCGACGGGCCGGGGCAGGGCGAGGGTGAATATGACTTCGCGATCCGCGGCGATTACGAGCAGCCGGTGAAGGCGGTGTTCGACTGGCTGCAGGGCCGTGCCGACCTCGATACCGACCGCGCGGCGCTCTGGGGCGTCAGCATGGGCGGCTATTATGCCTCGCGCGCTGCTGCGTTCGAGACGCGTGCGAAGGCCTGCATCGCGCTGTCAGGTCCCTATGATCTGGCCGAGTGCTGGGACGCGATGCCGCAGCTCACCCGCAACACGTTCCGTGTGCGCGCCAAGTGCGAAACAGAAGCGCAGGCTCGGCAGCATGCCGCGACACTGTCGCTGAACGGTGTCGCACAGCAGATCACCTGTCCGCTTTACGTGGTCGCCGGCAAGCTGGACCGCGTGATTCCCTGGCAGCATGCGGAGCGGCTGTCGCGCGACGCCAAGGGCGAGGTGGTCTTCAATCTGATCGAGGACGGCAATCACGTCGCCAACAACCGGCCGTATCGCTGGCGCACTCAGAGCGCGGACTGGCTGGCCAAACAGCTCAAGGTGGAAGCTGCCGCCACATAAGGGCGCAGGATCGAAGCCGGCAAAATAATCGGCACCGCACAAGCTGTGCGGTGTCGCGAGCTGGTATTGTGCGGGAAAATTTGGCTCCTCGGGCCGGATTCGAACCAGCGACCAACCGGTTAACAGCCGGTCTTTGAGCCGTTCCGGCTTGTTGCACCCCGTTTCATTTTGGACTGATATCCAACTGAAATATTGGGATTAATCACGGACATTTGACGTCGTTTGATCGCGGATTGTTTCCTTTAAATCCGCCGGATATGTTG
>JAEWCJ010000454.1 GCA_023390695.1 Pseudomonadota bacterium
ATTCGATCACCTCGCCGCGCATCAGGAACTTGGCCAAAGCCACTGTTCCGGCAAAGCCCAGAAGGGCGATAATGAGTGCGGCCTCAAAATACAGGGTGCTGCCCGTGCGGATACCGAATATCAGCAAGAGCAGCATCGCATTAACATAGAACGTGTCCAACCCCAGCACGCGGTCCTGCGCACGCGGCCCGCGCAGCATCCGAAAGGCGGCACAGGCCATCGCCAGCACCAGAAATAGCTGCGCAACGAATAACGACCAGCTCAGCACCTGCATGCTCATTCGAAAATCTCCAACAGCAGACGCTCATAACGTCCCTTGATGGTGTCGATCCAGGTCTGTTCATCGACCAGATCGAGAACGTGAATCAGCAGCACGCCGTTGTTCGAGTTGAAATTGACCCAGAGCGTGCCTGGCGTCGCAGTGATGATGCAGGCCAGTATCGCCAACGCGTATCGATTGCGAATATCGAGCGGAATGCTCAGAAAGCCCGACGTCAGATCGCGATGCCGCGGACCCATCACAATGCGGGCCACAGCAATGTTCGAGCGGATGATATCGGCAAGAACGATCAGCCCAAGAACGATGATCGCCCGCGGATTGCGAACGCTTTGCTTGGGTGCCTGCACCGCCCGCAGCAACCAGCCGCCGATCACGGCGAGAATAGCACCCAAGAGAATCTGTCCCGGCGAGACCGACAGATTGAGCAGCAGCCACATCGCCAGAAGACCAAGCGACAGTAAGGGAAACGGCAGCAAGCGCCTCATGGGCTGCCCCCTTTCTTCGCAGGCTTTGCTACGGGCGCAAGCACGCTGTTGATATAGCCGTCCGGCGCATGAATGGCCCCGGCGGCGGCCTGCATGTAGCGCATGGCAGGTTCGGCTCGCACGGTCAGCGTCACGCTGATCAGCAGCAACAGTATGATCGGAATGATTTCGACCACGCCGACGCGCGGCACGATCCGTTCAGACGGCGTCCACAAGGTCCGGATCCCCGCACGCGTCATAGCTATCAAGGTCATCAATCCTGACAGCATCAACAGTACCAGCAGGATCCAGGTGATGGGCGCGAGGCTCGCTTCCGCTCCGGGGGCGTTGAATAGCGCCGTCAGGATCGCGAACTTGGCGATAAACCCGGACAGAGGCGGCAGGCCTGCAATCACCAGCGTGCAGCCCATGAAACACAATCCCAGAATTGCGACGGTTGCCGGGATGACAATACCGATTTCCTCCTCCTCCTCGTCCTCATCCTCGCCATAGGCCTCGCGGGTGACAGCCAGCACGTCGGCAAACGGGTCGCGGCCTCGCTCAACGAGTTCGATCAGCATGAACAACGCGGCAATGGCAACCGTCGAACTGACGAGATAGAACAATGCCGGCCCGGTCACACCGGCCTGCCCGACTGCAATTGCGGCCAGAACCGTTCCGGACGAGATCAGCACTGTGAAACTGGCGAGCCGGGCCATGTCCTGCGCGGCCAGCGCGCCAATGACGCCGAACATGATCGTCGCGATGGCTCCTACCAGCAACCACTCGCTGCCCAGAAATGCCGAGGTGCCGCTATCTTCGCCAAACAGCAGCAGCCACAACCGGAGGATCACGTAGATCCCGAGCTTGCTCATGATCGAGAACATGGCTGCGACGGGCGGCGCGGCGGCCGCATAGGTGTTCGGGAGCCAGAAGCAGAGCGGCCAGATGCCGGCTTTGACCAGAAATGCAATTCCGAGCAACGCGGCCCCTGCTTCCATCAGCGACCGATTCTCGGCCGGCAGCTCTGGAATGCGCATGGCAAGATCGGCCATGTTGAGCGTACCAGTGACGCTGTAGATCAGGCTCACGCCGATCAGGAACAGAAATGACGCCGCAAGATTGATGGCAATATAATGCAGTCCCGCGCGGACGCGCAGGATCCCCGATCCATGCAGCGCAAGACCGTATGAGGCTGCGAGCAGAAGCTCAAAGAAAACGAACAGATTGAAGAGATCGCCGGTGAGGAATGCACCGTTCAGTCCCATCAGCAGGAATTGAAACAGCGAATGGAAGTGCGATCCGGCCCGATGCCAGCGCGCCAGCGAAAACACCAGCGAGGCCAGTGCAAGCACCGCCGTGAGCAGCACCATGATTGCGGCAAGCCGATCGGCGACCAGCACAATGCCGAACGGCACAGGCCAGTTCCCCAGACGGTAGACCAATGCCTGGGGCAACGTATCTGTAAGATACAGCAGCACAATTCCGACGCCTATCAGCGCGATGACCGAGGCGAGATTGATCACCGCCTTGAGCCGGCGCTGGCGTTCCTGGATCAACAGCATCACTGCTCCGGCAATCAGCGGAAGCACGATCGGAATAATCAGGATATGGTCGAGCCAGCCCATCACAGCTCGCGCTCCCTGCCGTCGACGTGATCGGTGCCGGTCAATCCGCGCGAGGCAAGAAGCACGACCAGGAATAATGCAGTGGTGGCGAAACTGATCACGATGGCGGTCAGCACCAGAGCCTGTGGCAAGGGGTCGGCGAACTGGGCGGGATCTGCAGTCTGCGCTTTATCGAGAAAGGCGGCTGCGCCGACCCGCAAGCGCCCCATGCTCAAGATGAACAGGTTGACCGCATACGACAGCAGCATCAGCCCCATGATCACCTGAAAGGTGCGGGGCCGCAGCAGCAGCCATACACCAGAGCTGGTCAGCACGCCGATAGCGAGGGACAGGACAAGCTCCATAGCCTACTTGTCCTCCGTCGTTGCTGCCGCACGATGACTGCGGAGGGATTGATGCGCGAGCGCAACCAGCATCAGCGCCGTGGCACCGAGCACAAGGGCGAAAACGCCAAAATCAAACAGCACCGCACTCGCGGTCGGAATATGCCCGATCACGGGAACGTCCAGATATGCAAAATAGGAGGTCAGGAAGGGGCGCGAGAACAACCAGGCGGCGAGCCCGGTTATGGCCGCGGTCAACAACCCCACGGAAATCCAGCGCAGCGGCAAGATACGCAGCCGCGTTTCCACAAAGCGGCTGCCGCGCCCCATATATTGGAGGATCAGCGCAATCGCCATGGTGATGCCGGCCGAGAATCCGCCGCCGGGCAGATCATGACCGCGCAGGAACAGGAAGGCGGCAGTCATCACAATCATCGGAAGCAGCAATTGCATAACCATCGCCGGAATTTTCAGGACATCGTCGATCTCACTGGCGGTCTGCGTCTGCTGTTCCGGTACGCCGACGCTGTCTGCCGCGGGGCGGAAGCGCCGCAGCAACGCGAACACGGTCAGCGCCACCACGCCGAGGACGGTGATTTCGCCCAGCGTATCGAAGGCGCGGAAGTCCACCAGGATCACATTGACGACATTGGTGCCGCCGCCCTCGCTATAGGCGCGCTCCAGGAAAAATTTCGAAATGCTGTCCGGCAGCGGCATCGTCATTGCCGCATAGGCCAGCAGTGCAAGCCCGACACCGGAGGCGCCGGCAATGGTAAGGTCGCGCAGACGGCGGGCCCGCGCCAGCAGCGATAGCTTCTCCTCCTCCGCCGGTTCGAAGCGCTTTGGCAGCCATCGCAGGCCGAGCAGCAACAGCACGGTCGTAACGATTTCCACGACAAGCTGGGTGATCGCGAGGTCAGGAGCGGACAGCCAGGTGAATGTCAGGCAGGTTGCAAGCCCGGCCACACCGATCAGGATCAGTGCGGCGAGCCGGTGAAACTTGGCCATATAGGCGCCGCCAAAGGCGCAAACGATGCCGATCGCCCACATCGCCGCAAAGACGGGGTCGAGGCCGGCCCCGCTCAGCAGCGGCAGATCGAAGCCATGCAGATAGAGCGGTGCGGCCGCGGCGGCGAGCGCCAGCGCCACCACCAGGAATAATTGCGGCTGGAGCCGGCGAGTACCGAAGACGCGTTCCAGCGCCCTCGCCCAGCGCCAGGACAACGTCACCAGAATGCGCTCGAATATGCGCTGGGCGTCGAGAGAACCGAGTATTCCGCCTCCATCATCACCCTGCTGCAGGCTCTTGCGAAGCGCGAGATACAGGAGGACACCGCCAATCAAAGCAATTGTGCTCATCAGCAGGGGCAGATTGAAGCCGTGCCAGACCGCAAGACTGTATTGTGGCGTCATTGGGCCGAGCACGGAGACCACGGCGATCTTGAGGAACGGCCCGATGGTGAGTGCGGGAATGATCCCGACCACAAGACACAGCACGACCAGAAACTCGACGGGAAAACGCATCCAGCGCGGCGGCTCATGCGGTGTTCGCGGCAGGTCGTGGGCTAACGGGCCAAAAAACACATCGCGAATGAAGCGCAGGGAGTAAGCCACGCTGAAGGTGCTGGCGATGGTCACGATATAGGGCAGCGCATCGTCCAGCCGAGAGCCGTCGTGGGTTTGGATGGTCTCGGCGAAGAACATCTCTTTCGACAGGAAGCCGTTCAGGAGCGGAACGCCCGCCATCGCCGCGGCCGCCACCATCGCCAGCGTTGCCGTGATCGGCATGTAATGCCACAGGCCGCTCAGACGGCGGATATCGCGCGTGCCCGTCTCGTGATCAATGATGCCCGCGGCCATGAACAACGAAGCCTTGAAGGTGGCATGGTTCATGATGTGAAAGATCGCCGCCACCAGCGCCAATGGCCGGTCCAGCCCGATCAGCAGCGTGATCAGACCGAGATGGCTGATGGTGGAATAAGCCAGCAGGCCTTTGAGATCCTGCTGGAAGATCGCGAAGAAGGCTCCGATGACGAAGGTGGCAAGCCCCACGGTTCCGACCAGCCACAACCATTCGTAAGTGCCGGCAAGCGCGGGCGACAGCCGCACCAACAGAAACACGCCGGCTTTCACCATCGCGGCCGAGTGCAGATAGGCCGAGACCGGCGTCGGAGCGGTCATTGCCTGCGGTAGCCAGATATGGAAGGGAAATTGCGCGCTTTTGGTGAAAGCGCCGAGCAGAATGAGGATCAGGACCACAAGATAGAGCGGATGCGCACGGATCGTGTCACCGGCCGCCAGGATGGCATCCAGATCGTAGCTGCCCGCAATGTGCCCTATCACCAGTGCGCCTGCGAACAGGCATAATCCGCCGGTGGCCGTGATCGTCAGGGCCATGCGAGCGCCGTCGCGGGCACTGGCGTTATGGTGCCAGTAGCCGATCAGCAGAAAGGAGAAAAGGCTGGTCAGTTCCCAGAAAAAGACCAGTTGGATCAGGTTGCCCGAAAGCACGATGCCAAGCATTGCCCCCATGAACGCAAGGAGAAATGCAAAAAAGCGCGGGACCGGGTCCGATGGGGACATGTAGTAGCGGGCATACACCACGACCAGAAAGCCGATGCCCGCAATCATGAGGACGAAGACATAGGCGAATCCGTCCAGCCGCAGGACGAAATTCAGACCGAGCTGGGGCAGCCACGCGATTTCATGCCGGATCACCGCACCGTCCACCACGGCCGGGTAGAGCGAACCGACCATGATCAGGATGGCCAGCGCAATCGCCCCGGCCAGCCATGCCTCGGCATTGCGGGCATTGCTAGGAAGCAGCGCGGCTATGATGGCTCCGGCGAAGGGAAGTGTAAGCGCGACGATGAGGACGGAGTAATGCGGCATCGTCGGCTTCGGACACCTCTTAGCTGGGACGGGTCAATATAGCCCCCTCTTTCGGACGAACTCCAAGATAACCGATCCCTTGGGCCATAGGAAAGTCCCGCTCGTGTGTCATCGTGGACATCGAGCAAGCCGATAGCCAGCTTATCCCCGATCCAGGCGCTATCCGGGGTCTACGCCGGCTGCAGTGCGGCAGTTTTGGCCCTTGGTGGCGGCGCCAGGGACGCAATGGTATGGCGCTTGTGCTCCGCCCGCGCCCACTTGTCGCACGTTTTCGGGCGAATCGCGCCTCATGATGGCGTGAGGCTCCCGCCCCATGCAGGGCAAGCCAAGGCCCCGAGGTTGCGTGTGGCAAAGGGGGGTGCCCGCAACCAAGGACGCGAATTTGAAGCGAGAGCGCCGTCTCCGAGATCGAGGGCCTGCCAGCAGGCAGCAAGACCTCGGAGACAGGTACGATCAATTCGCCAATCAGCCGGTATATTCGAGGATGTGAAGACCCAGACCCCAGCGGTCGGCCATATAGATCAATCCGGTCTCTGGATCGACCTGGACGTCGTTGCTCTGCGGACAGCAGCGCTCCTTGTTGCCGGCCGGAATATAATAGCCGACCTCCTTCGGACTGAAGGGGTTCGACCAGTCGATGATGCGAAGCCCGGCGTTGAACCAGCAGATGTAGGCCAGATCGTCCTTCTTCATATCGAGCCAGATATTGTGCGCGCCATATCGTGCGCCGGTGCGGCTCCACTTCAGATCGATCGGACGCATCGTATAGGGATCGATCTCATAAGGCATGAATGTGCTGACAAGCTGCGGCTTATGCACGTTGCGCAGATCGTAAAAGCTCATGAAGGCCGGGGGATGATCGCAGTTGACGGTGGTCGTTTCCTGCGTCGCAATGCCGAATTCCGAACCTTCCGGCACCAGAAAGCTGTGATAGCAGCCCGGCCAGCCATGCGTCTCATGCGGATTCTCGCGCCACATCAGCGTGGGCTTGCTGGGATCGGTGAGATCGAACATGGCGATGCCACCATCCCAATAACCGGCGGCGACGTAGTTCCCGAACGGATTGCCTTCGTGAATCCACACCCCCTTGCCGTCAACGATGTCGTTGTTCCAGCTCGGCGCTTCGCCTTCCTTCTGACCCGGGATTGCGCCAAACCCGATCAATTCCGGATTCCAAGGATCCTTCATGTCGTGGACAAGCAGCACCTTGCCTTTGTAGCCGTCCTTGAAGCCCGAGCTGTAAAGCAGGTTGCGCTTGCGGTCGTAGATGGGGCGATGGATGCCGAAACCATCGGTCCGGATATAGCGCACGAATTTCGGATTGAACGGATCGGTGTTGTCGAAGATGCGCAGCCCCGGTACGGCGTCCGGAAACTCGCTGCGCAGTTTGGGGCGCAACTCACTGTTGGTCAGCAAGACCTCATCGTTGATACGCAACACCTTGTGCGTGCGCGCCGCCCGTGAATCGACGAGCTGATTCATGATCTTCGGCTTGGATGGATTGGACACGTCCAGAATGGTCATCCCGTCGTGGCCATTCACACCGGAAGCGGCGACGTAACACACGCCCTTGCCCACCTGGATCTGGAAGGCGTCGCCCCATCCATTGAGATCGGAATGCGCGACGAGCCGGACGTTGCGGGATTCCTCCGGCCAGGGCTCGGTCAGTTGATGGGCGACGCCGATATATTGCTCAGGTCCGCCGCCACGAACCGGATTGGGATGATAATAGGGCCTGGACACGTCGAATTCTCCGCCTCGGTTTGGTCCGGCCATGTCTGCGGACAAGCACAATCCGCGAGATGGCCCGTTTATGGTCCTAGTACCATAAACTCGATTATGATGAACAGCAAATCCCGCGAGCCAATGAAGGCTGGCGAGCCCACTTGATCCCCTCCCAGAGCAGGATTTACGCCATGCGGGCAAGCTGGCATGACATCTGGATGGGCTGATTCGAGATTTGAAAATGAAACGGGCAAAGGGCAGCAACGCGAAGAAGCGCGCCGAGATATCGGTGCTTGGCTACTCGCTCTTAAGTCTTCTCGCCAGGAAAGACCGGACCGGCTACGAGCTGTCTCGTTTCACATCGGGCGCTCGTAGTATGATCTTCTCGTCGTCCGGCCACAGCAACATCTACAAAGAACTGGCCAAGCTGAAAGCCCGCAAATATGTGATTTTCCGGGTCATCAAAGAAGCACGGCCATTCGACAAGAAGGTTTATTCGCTCACCGCACTGGGGCGCGATGCCTTACGGGCATGGGTGGCGTCGCCTCCCAACATGTTTTCCAGCCGCCGCGAGCTCAATATCCGGACACATGCGCTCTGGCTGCTGACGCCGGAAGAAGTGATCGAATTTCTCGACAATCAGATTGCGATCGCCGAGACCGAAATCAGTGAGCTGGATGCGCACAGCCAATATCTGCAGGAGGAGAACGACATCATATTCCCTCCTCCCGCCCAGCATCCGCTTTTCGGCACCTATTCCAACATCACGCTGGAGCGCGAAAGCCGCAAGCTGATGATCGACTGGTGCAAGTCGATCAAGACGCAGTGGAAACGCAGCGCCCGCACGCGCAAGCCTTGATCCGCATTTCCAATCTGCACGTCAACGAAGAACGGGGCGGAATGAACCGCCCCGTTACTCTGATTAGTTCTTCTTTCCGTGGCCTGTCAGCTTGGCAAGTTCGGCCTGATAGGCCGTCTCCTTGGCCAGGAACGCACCGTAGCTCTCCGGCGTATTCGGCTGCGCGGGCACGGTCATGCCCAGCGGCTCCAGACGCTGGCGGAATTCGGGAGACGCGATCGTTTCGTTGAGGCTCTTGTTCAGGATCGCGATGATTTCCTTGGGCGTGTCGCGCGGCGCAGTGAGGCCAACAAAAGCGTTGTGCTCGAAGTTCTTGTATCCGAGCTCAGCCATGGTCGGGACATCCCGCAATTCCGGAATCCGCTTGGCATGCGCAACGGCGATTGCGCGAACCTGGCCGCCTTCGATCAGCGGCTTTGCGGTCGGATAGAACACGAAGGCACCCTGCACTTCGCCGCTTGCAACGGCGGCGCCGGCCGGTCCGGTGCCGCGATAGGCAACATCGACAATCTTCGTTCCCGCCAGCGAGTTGAGCTGCGAGATCGCAATCGCCGGTGACGTCGCGGGTCCGGAAGTCGAGAAGTTGATCTTGCTTGGATTCGCCTTCGCATATTCGACAAGTTCAGACAGCTTGTTAAACGGCGATTTCGCGTTGACGATCAGAACGAGCGTCGGGCCGTCGGCGATCTTTCCAACCGGAGACAGATCCTTCAGGGCGCTGTACGGCACGTTGAGATAGTGGAGGTTCTGCACTTCCGATATCGCGCTGACCAGCAGCGTGTAACCGTCCGGCGTCGACCGCACAACGTGATGGCCGCCATTGATACCCGACGCGCCAGGCTTGTTCTCGACGACAATCGAAGCCCCGATGCGCTTCTGCATTTCGTTGGCCAGAAGACGAGCCGGCACATCCGACAATCCGCCCGGCGCAAAAGATACAACGAAGGTGATCGTCCGGTTCGGATAGGTCTGCGCGACGGCAGCTCCTGCCATGAACATCGCCAGGACCATTCCCGACATCAATCTTAGCATCGTTCTATTCCTCCTGAGTGTGGTCGTCTTCTTATCGAAGGGCTGAATTGGATCACGTGCTAGGGCGCAGGCCTGTTGCAGAGATCCAATGCCGCCGCCAGATAAATCCGCGAGGCGGTGACAACGTCCTCCAGCAGAACGTGGTCGCCGACCGAATGCATTGATGCCCCTTTGGCATCGGGATGCAGGCGGCCACCCGGCCCGAACTGCACGCATGGCACGTCATATTTCGTCAGATGGATCGCATCCGATCCCGGACGCCGCAAGAATGGCTCAGACTTCCGCCCCATCACGGCGGCCTGCGCCTGGCCGAGAGCAT
>JAEWCJ010000458.1 GCA_023390695.1 Pseudomonadota bacterium
CTACCGTACTCATCCCCACTTATGCAACTTCCGGATGTTACGACTTCAGGTCGTATTAACAGCCGTGGGTCGGGAGCCATAGTTTTGCGGTTCTTGGGGCGAGGGCAACCTGGAGATGTCCATGCGCTCTCTTGTCCCCGCTGTGTTCCTGATTTCACTGACGATTTTGCCCGCGAGAACAGAGCCGTTCTCTGACAATTATCCGGCGGCTGATCATTGGGGCGCTGCACCGTTCGCGGCCTATCCGCAGCAACCGGTCCGGCCGTGGCCGTGGCGGGCGGTACAGCCTCACAGGCCGCAGCGAGGCTCAACCGTATCACGCTCATGCCTGACGGCTGAGACGCGCGGGGTCCTTAATCGTCTCGAGGCGAATTTTGGCCCGGTAAGGGTAGTATCGACCTGTCGGCCCGGTGCAGTTATCGCCGGCACCCGGCGGCCATCCTATCATCGCTATGGAAAAGCGGTGGATTTTCATCCGCCGCAAGGCCGGCGGGCGGAAGTGATCAGATGGCTGCGCGCCAATAATAGCGGCATGGTGATCACCTATGCCCGGATGGGACATGTTCATTTCGACACCGGTCCCTATCGCAGCGTCGCCTGTGCGGAATGCGGCACGCGCCGGATGCGGCGCGCCCACGCAGCATCGGCGGCAGCACGCTGAAGGAGACAGATTGCGCTGCAGCGTTCCGCATTGTGAGCTACTTCACCGCAACGGTCGTGCTGTTCGGCCATGTATCGCGGACGATCATGCAGGCGCCGCGCGACGGAGATGCTGATTTCATTTAGCCATCTGCCGGGCTCGACGACGGCATCGGGGCTTTCCGTTTGTCGCAATTCTCCGCCGCCTTTTCGCCCGCGCCACGATCGGGAAACTATTTGCATCTGAAAATAAAATTCAATAGGAGCGCAGGCTGTGGCCCGGACCATATCCGGCCGCACGTCGTGCAAAATGCATTGGGAGGGCATAGTGAAGGGCAAGATTGCGCTTGAAGAACATTTCGCTATCGACGCAACCCTGCAGGACTCCGCAGGCTTTGTTCCAGACAATTACTGGAAGGAATTGAGCGCACGTCTTCTCGATATTCACGATCAGCGTCTGAAGCTGATGGACAAGCATGGCATCGAAATGATGCTGCTGTCCCTCAATGCTCCTGCGGTTCAGGCCATACCGGATCCGAAACAGGCAGGCGAGATTGCGCGCCGCGCCAACGACTATCTCGCCGAACAGGTTGCGAAGAGGCCGGACCGCTTCCAGGGCCTGGCGGCGCTGCCGATGCAGGATCCGGATCTGGCAACGCGCGAATTGCAGCGTTGCGTGAAGGATTTCGGTTTCAAAGGGGCCCTGGTCAACGGCTTTTCGCAGGTCAATGATCCAAACAGCGCGGTCTATTACGATCTGCAGCAATATTGGCCGTTCTGGGCGGAGGTCGAGAAGCTCGACGTTCCCTTCTATCTGCATCCGCGCAATCCGATTCCGTCGATGGCGCAGATTTACGACGGCCACCCATGGCTGCTCGGTCCCACATGGGCCTTCGGACAGGAAACCGCTGTTCATGCGCTTCGCCTGATGGCGTCCGGTTTGTTCGACAAGCATCCGGGGCTGAAAATCATTCTCGGCCATATGGGCGAGGGGCTGCCATACAGTATGTGGCGCGTGGACAACCGCAATGCGTGGGTGAAGGTCCCGCCGCGTTATCCGGCCAAGAAAAAGCTTGGTGAATATTTTCAGGCCAATTTCTGGCTGACCACGTCGGGCAATTTCCGCACGCAAACTCTGATCGATGCCATTCTCGAAGTGGGCGCTGATCATATTCTTTTCTCCGCGGACTGGCCGTTCGAGAATATCGATCATGCGGCGGACTGGTTCGATGTGGCGACCATCAGCGAAAGCGACCGCATCAAGATCGGCCGGACGAACACGGCCAAGCTGTTCAAACTGACGCTTTAGTTTGACTGATCGCCCTTTTTCTGGATACCGCGCGCTTTCGGGCGCGCGGCATTTTTATGGGCGATAGATCGCGCTTTGTCATCATTGTGATCGCGTGGTTTGCGATCGTGCAGAATATTCGGACGGTCTGGCCAGCGAGATAACGGTCCGGTCTTGGCGATGGATGTTGCGGCTCGGGTCTCGAAGGGCATGGCCCGCTGAAATTGGTTTGCCGCTTCCGGCGGTGGGCTGTTGCTGCGAGAAGGACGCCCTGCGGTGGGCAATCTTACCGTCGCATTTGGGGATGATCTTTGCCATATAGACGGTCGTGCCGTCGCCGCGGGCGTTCCCCAATGGTCCGTAAGCCGGCGGGACGCGGGCAAACACACAGCGATGCGCGCATAGATCGCAACAGCGACAGCATGATTTTAGAGGAAAGTTTTGAAAAATCCGCAGGTTTTCAGCCCTTGGCGATTTGCCGTGGCCCCCATGATGGAATGGACCGACCGCCATTGTCGGTCCTTCCATCGCCTGCTGACGCGCCGGGCGCTGCTCTATACCGAGATGGTGACGACCGGCGCGGTGCTGTTCGGGCCGCGTGAGCGCCTGCTCGGCTTCGACCCGGCGGAGCAGCCGGTGGCCTTGCAGCTCGGCGGGTCCGACCTGAAGCAACTGGCCGAGTGCGCTCGCCTTGGCGCCGATTTCGGCTATCGCGAGATCAATCTCAATGTCGGCTGCCCGTCGGATCGCGTGCAGGAAGGGCGTTTCGGCGCCTGCCTGATGGCGGAACCGGATCTCGTCGGTGATTGCGTGGCGGCGATGAAGGCTGCGGTGTCGATTCCGGTGACCGTCAAATGCCGCATCGGCATCGACCAGCAAGATCCGGAAGAAGCGCTCGATACGCTGACGTCTAAAGTGGCGGCCGCTGGCGTCGACGCCCTGATCGTGCATGCGCGCAAGGCCTGGCTCGAAGGGCTGTCGCCGCGCGAAAACCGCGACATCCCGCCGCTCGATTATGATCGGGTCTACCGCCTCAAGCGTGCGCATCCTGACCTGATCATCGCCATCAATGGCGGCGTCACCGATATCGATCAGGCGCGCGAGCATCTGCGCCACCTCGATGGCGTGATGATGGGACGTGCGGCCTACCAGGAGCCTTGGCGCCTGCTGGCGGTCGATCCGGAATTGTTCGACGAGGCGCCTCCGTTTCCGTCGGTCAAGGCGGCGGTCGAAGCCTTCTTTCCCTACATCGAGCGGGAGCTGGCGCAGGGCGCCCGTCTGCATGCCATCACGCGGCACATCCTCGGGCTGTTCCGGGCGGTGCCCGGCGCGCGCGCCTTCCGGCGCCATCTCTCCGTCAATGCCGTGAAGCCCGGCGCCGGCATAGGTGTCCTGCGCGAGGCGCTGGACCTGATTGTGGACACGCCTGCCGAATTGACGCACACCGCAGCAGCCTAATTCGTCCGCGCGCGGACATCCGGAGCTGCAGCGATGTTTGGAATTCCTGCCGGCGAGCTTGCCCTGTTCGCCGCCATGATCGTGGCAGGTGGCGTGGCCACCGGGTTGCTGGCCGGGCTGTTCGGGGTCGGCGGCGGCGCCGTCATCGTGCCGGTGCTGTACGAGGTGTTCCGCCTCATGCATGTGCCGGAAGAGGTGCGCATGCAGCTTTGTGTCGGCACCTCGCTTGCCATCATCATGCCGACCTCCATTCGCTCGTTCCGGGCGCATCGCCGGCTTGGCAATCTGCCGGTGGGCATTCTGCGGCGCTGGGCCCTGCCGATCATTGCGGGCGTCGTCATCGGCGGACTGATCGCCGCCGTGTCTCCGCCGGCGGTGTTCAAGGCGGCGTTCGTCGTGGTCGCCACCTTGCTTGGCATCCGGTTCCTGCATGGAGCCGGGGAGTGGAAGCTGGGCACGGACCTGCCCAAGGGGAATGTGCTGATGACCATCTATGGCCTCGTCATCGGTCTGTATTCGGCCCTCATGGGAGTCGGCGGCGGCGCGGTTTCGACGGTCATCCTCACGCTGTACGGGCAGCCTATTCTGACGGCGATCGGCCTGTCCGCCGGTGCCGGCGTCCTTATCTCCACCACGGGCGCTCTGAGCTTCATGCTCGCCGGCCTGCAGCATCAGGCGCTGATGCCGCCTTTGTCGATCGGCTACGTCTCGCTGATCGGATTTGTACTGATGGCCCCCGTCACGTCGCTGGTGGCCCCGCTCGGCGCGCGCATCGCGCATGCGCTGTCGAAGCGCAAGCTCGAGATTGCCTTCGGAATATTCCTGTTGCTGATCGGATTGCGGTTCGTGATCAGCCTGCTCTGATCGGCGCCGGTTAGGGATAGCCGCGCATGATCAACTTGTCGCCGCGGACTTCCCAGCTCTCCAGCCGATTGAGAAAACTCATGCCGAGCAGGCTGGTGCGCAATTGTCCGGGGCGCGCGATCAGCGCCGGAACCGCACGCTCCACCAGCCCCCCGACGGCGAGGCTGTCCAGCGTCACCGACGCCGCCTGCGTGCGGCCGTTGGCGGTGTCTACGGTCACATTGTAGGCGAGCACTTCCAGCGGCAATCCGGCCGCCTTGGCGGCGTCCTGTGTCAGCACCACGGCGGTGGCGCCGGTGTCGAGCAGCATGGGAACGCCGCCGCCATTCACCTGTGTCATGATGCTGAATTCGCCCACGCGGCCGCGTGCGATTTCGACGATGCGGCCTTGCGTTGCGGTATAGCCCGGCATCAGCTCGGCCATGACCCGCTCGTAAACGGTGCGCAGTTCGAAGCGGTAGGTGTATCCGAGCGCCAGCACCAGACCCGTCACCACCCAGAACATGACTGCCTGGATCGCCTTCCAGAAGCTGTCCCGGAACAGCATCAAAACGGTGCCGCCGAGAAAGACCAGGAACGCGATCTTCACGGTCATCGCGGCGAAGTCGTCGCTCGACAGCGAGCCGACCGTGCCCTGCTCGTGTCTGACGATCAGGATCAGAAGCGACAAACCGAGGCCGGCGAGGAGAATCCAGAAGAGACGCTGGCGCAAGGCGATGTCCCTCACTGCACGCCGGGTTGCGAAGCGGCCACGTCCAGCGCAGCGAGGCGGTGGGGAAGAATATCCATGATGCGCATGCGCTCGTTGTTGGTCATGCCGGACCAGGCCGCGATCTCCTCACCGGTGCGCCCGCAACCGCGGCACAGGCCGGAGGCCTGGTCGAGCACGCAGATATTCTTGCACGGAGTGAGGATAACTGACATCGCCTTCGCCACGCGAGTGATCGTCTGCAACATAAGCATGCCGAGCGTAAAGGCCAATCGGGGCTTGCGGTCAATTGCCGCGCAGGCCTGCAATCAGCGATGACGTTGCCTTGCGTGCGCCGGACCGGTCGTTTTGCAAGGGCGGCGTCACCTCGGGGGCGGACTGCTTTTCCGGCTGCAACGACGGTGCGGGTTCGGCCAGCGGCGCCAGCGCCGACATCACGCGTTCGGGCGGCAGGGCAATGATCACCTCGGTGCCGACCCGCAATTTCGACTTGAGTGTGAAAGTGCCGCCGTGCAGGTCGACGAGACTCTTGGCGATCGGCAGTCCGAGGCCGGCGCCTTGTTCCGCCGACTTGATGGCGTTCGAGCCCTGGCCGAAAGACGCCAGCACGACCGGAATTTCGTCCTCCGGAATGCCGGGGCCGGTGTCCTTGACGCTGAAATATTGGCCGCCCGAGGCAGTCCAGCCGACCTTGACCCAGATCTCGCCGCCCTGCGGAGTGAACTTGATCGCGTTGGAAAGAAGGTTGAGGCAGATCTGACGGAGCGCGCGTTCGTCCGCCCAGACGCGCGGCAGATCCTGCTCGAACATCTCGTGGATCGTGATGTTGCGATTCTTGGCGCGCAGCTTCATCAGATGGTGGCAATCCTCCACCACCAGGGCGAGCGGCACAGCCTCTTCGTTGAGCTCGTAACGTCCTGCCTCGATGCGTGACAGATCGAGGATTTCGTTGATCAGCCCCAGCAGATGCTGGCCGGACGTATGGATGTCGTTCGAATATTCTTTATAGGCTGGCACCGAATGCGGACCGAAGATTTCCGATTTCATTACTTCTGAAAATCCGAGAATGGCATTCAGCGGGGTGCGCAGCTCGTGGCTCATCTGAGCGAGAAAGCGCGACTTGGAAATATTGGCGGCCTCGGCGCGGCTGCGCGCCTCGTCGGAAATCGCCTTCGCCTGTTCCAGTTCGCCGATCAGCATGTCTTTTTCTGCGCGCGCCTGAAGCGTTGCCAGCGCTGACGTATAGAGGCGATAGGCCAGCAGCGGGAAATAGACTTGTGCGGTCACCGCCATCGCCGCAAGAATGTAGCTATGGAGATCGCCCCGTATCGTGAAATTGATGGCGACCGCCGCGGCAACGGGCAGGGTCGATGCAAAAACCGCGATCGGCAGGCTCCAGGCCAGCATGCTCGATACCGCCACCACCAGCAGCATGACGAAGAGCATGTAGGTGCCGGTGCTTTCGCTGACCCCGACCGGCTGGATGAGATTGAGCATCCATGCCAGGCCGAAGAACAGATCGAGCGTGATGAATTTGAGGCGCCAGCTCTTGATCTTGATCTCGGATTGCGGCGTGGCGAGGAGTTTTTTGCACTTCGAGACGATGACGAAGTGAATCAGCAGGACGCCGCCGGTCCAGATGCTGGCGGTGACGGCGCCGGTCCACAGGCTGGACAGGGCGCCGACCATTGTGACCAGCATGACGATGACGACGGACGCCGAGATGCGGTTCTGTGCGAACAGGCGCAGCAATTCGTAGTCGAAGACAGGGCGGGTGCCGGTGGTCGAGGTCAGCCGGTCGCGGGCATCCCGCACGCGTTGCGCCGCAGCGCGCCGGCGTTTCGACAACAGGAATTGGCGCTGGTCGGTCGCAGTGCTGGTCATACAGGGGATACGCAGTTACGCAGGACGTCAGGCTAAACTCTCCCAAAATCCTTAAGAGCAACCTTAACTAAAAGATAAAACCGCCGGTTAACGGATAGGAGACGCCATGAAACTTTATGACGGGGGGCGGGCGCCCAATCCGCGCCGGGTGCGGATATTCCTGGCGGAAAAGGGGATCAGCGTGCCGGTGGAGCCGGTCGATCTGGGCGCGGGCGCACACAAATCCGAGGCCTTCGCCGCCATCAATCCGTTGCAGCGCCTGCCGGTCCTGATCCTGGACGACGGCACGGTGCTGACCGAGTCCATCGCCATTTGCCGCTACTTCGAGGCAATGCAGCCGGAACCTGCGCTGTTTGGCCGCGACGCGAAGGGTCAGGCGCTGATCGAAATGTGGCAGCGCCGGCTGGAACTGAACCTTTTCCTGCCGGTGCAGGCGGTCTTCCGGCATCTGCATCCCGGTATGAAGCAACTGGAAGTGCCGCAGGTCGCGGAATGGGGCGAGGCGAACAAGCCGCGCGTTCTCGATTTTCTGGCGTTACTCGAGCGCGAGCTTGAGGCCCGGCAATTTGTAGCGGGCGACGAATTTTCTATTGCCGACATCACCGGCCTCGTGACTCTCGATTTCATGAAGCCCGCGAAGCTGCCGATCCCTGCGGAATTAACGAACGTTCATCGCTGGCATCGTGATCTTGGTGCGCGGCCGAGCGCTGCGGCCTGAAGCTCGCCGCAAATCCGCTATACTTGCTGTCAAATGTCTTTGTGCGTCGTAACTCATGACGGCGTTTCGGGGGGAGTTCGAACTTGCGACGATTTCTGTTCGGCCTTGTCTGTCTTGCATCGGCAGTGGGGCTTTTTTCGTGCACGGTGTTTGCGCAAGCCAATTCCGAACGCCGCATTGCCTTGGTCATCGGGAACGGCGCCTATCAGGCAGGCGCGCTGAACACGGCAGCCAATGATGCCGGGCTGATCGCGCAGACTCTGCAGGCCGCCGGGTTCGATGTCGTCGGTGCGCGTGATCTCGATCAGGACTCGCTGCGCCGCGCGATGCGTGACTTTCTCGACAAGGCGCAGGAAGCCGGCCGGGACACCGTCGCTTTCGTCTATCTCGCCGGCTACGGGCTGCAGCTCGAAGGAGACAATTACTTCGCGCCGATCGATGCGCGCATCGCGCGTGACATCGACGTCGCTGCAGAGGCCGTGCGGATTTCCGATTATACGCGCCCCCTCGTGGCGCTCGGCTTGAAGCAGACCATCGTCGTTCTCGATGCGGCGCGTACCAATCCCTTCGCGCGGTCAGGGCAGCCGCTTGCAGGCGGTCTGGCGCTGATCGAGCCGGAGCAGGGGATGCTGATCGCATTCAACGCAGCCCCGGGCACGGTGGGGCAGGAGGGTCAGGGGCCATACGGGGCCTATGCGCAAGCGCTCGCCGAGATGATGCGCGAGGGCGGTCTTCCGCTTGCCGAGGTGTTTGATCGTGTGCGGCTGCGCGTCAACGACGTTACGCAGGGCGGTGAGGTGCCGTGGCACGCGGTTCGCGGCGATACCGGTTTCGTTTTCTTCGAACGCGGGCCGGATGCGCCGCCGCCGCAAGCCTCGCTCGAGCAGACCCAGGCCATCCGGACCCGGCCGATCCGCGATCTCGACGCGCAAGACGCCTATATCGCAGCGCTCGAGCGCGACACGCTCGACGGCTATCTCGATTTCGTCGCCGTTTATCCCGACGAGCCGATGGCGAAGCGTGTGCGGGCGATCATCGCCGCGCGACGCGAAGCGATCACCTGGCGGCGTACGCGCATCGCCGACACGCCGGAAGCCTATTGGTCGTATTTGCGCCGTTATCCGAACGGACCGCATGCGTGGGATGCGCGCCGCCGTCTTGCCTATCTTGCGGCCGCGATGGAGCCCCCGCCGTCTTTTGCGATGATCGAATACGACGTACCGCCGCCGCTGGAAGACGAAATCATGTATATCGGACGGCCAGCGATCGCATTCTACGATCCGGTCTATGCGTTTGCGCCGCCACCGCCGCCGCCGGTCTATTATCTGCCGCCGCCGCCACCGGATTTCATCGCGCTGCCGCCACCGCCGCCGCCGGTGTCGCTGTTCGCGCTGCCGATCCCGATGTATCGGCCCATTCCCGCCTATGTGCGTCCGCCTCGCTACGTGGCGCCGCCGCCGCCGAACAACGTGATCTACAACAACATCCACAACACGGTGATCATCAACAACCGGACCAACACGGTGTCCATCACCGATCGGCGCGGACAGACGCGCACCTTGCAGCCGCCGGCACCTCCGCCGCCGCCATCGGCGCGCAGGCCGGGCGAGGCGGTCACCGCTGCGCCTGCGGCTCCGGCCATTGGTCCGGCATTGCCGCCGTCGGTCGCGCGTCGGGCGAGCCAGGGACAAACGCCGGCGCGAGTCCCGGGGGCTCAGCCGGGCGCATTACCCGGTGTGCAAC
>JAEWCJ010000484.1 GCA_023390695.1 Pseudomonadota bacterium
CCTTCGGGCAGATCGGCCAGGGCGGCCTCGTCCGCAACGGCGCGCCACAGGAAGGACGGAACGGAATTCTCCTCGACCTTCTTCAGGCGCGCGGGCACGCCGGCCTTGCGGAAATACTTCTGCGCCAGAACGTCGGACGCCACCTGCGACCAGAATTCCGGAATTTCCACGTTGTCGAGCCGGAATACGACGGAGCCGTCGGGATTCTTGATCTCGCTTGTGGTCAAACGGAATTCGATCTCCGCGTAGGGAGACTGGCCCTCTTTGGTGTAGCGCCGCTCGATCTTCATCGTCTTCTTATGCCCCGTTCTTGTGCCGGCATTATGCACCGGCCTGTCACCGTGGCGCGGGTTCTGTCCGCCTGCGCCGTCCGGCCCGTTTCTCTGTTTTTCGCCTCGTCCTGTACGCAACGCCGGGGACCGTGTTTCGGCCTCCCAGCCGCCTGCGGTGGTGGCCACCGTCGGCAAACGATCCCTCAGGCCCGCAAACGACCAGCCTTGGGCCAAATGGGTCCAAGTCCGGGCGGGAATTGCCTTCAAAACCTGATGGAGGGGCCGTCGGCGGTACCAGTTACCCACCCGCGCTGGGCCGGACTCAGAAACTAGACAGACATCCCTCATGCGTCAAGCTGTAGAGGTGAAGTCTGAAAGAAGCACTAAATCTGGTATTTCGTCTGTTGATTACGGGGAAGATTTCTCGTCCCGCGGGACAAGTATCGTCAGTGGGTC
The DNA here is from genome assembly GCA_023390695.1 of Pseudomonadota bacterium. The sequence goes on from JAEWCJ010000484.1 coordinate 729, forward strand.
CGCGACTTGCCAAGCGCAAAAAGAGGTGGCCTGTGGCTTGCGGTCATAACTGTCCGAAAGCGCGGAAAACCGAGGCTTCGCGTATTGGCTGCTCGGCGGCGCCGACACCCTGAGCGGTACTATCGCACGCAGGAAAGGGCTTCCCCGGCACCCGCCGCACACCGATTCTCGCCGTGGTTTCATCAACTTGCAGGGGGCCGGCGGGGCGCAAAACCACCATTTCGGCTTCCCGGCAGCCCATAACCAGAGTTCCATCGCGCCCGCTGGACATCGGGCTGGGCAGGTGGCATTACCCGCGATAATCGGACGGTCCGCGATGAAAAACTTCCTGCTGAAACTCTTTACGTGGTGGAACGGCCAGACGCTGAACACGCAGGTCTGGACGTGGCTGTATGGCGAATTCGTCGGCACCGACGAATTCGGCAACCGCTATTACCGCACTAAGGGCGGCAAGATCGATCCCATGCTCGGCTTCGAGCGGCGTTGGGTGATCTATAACGGCTATGCCGAGGCCTCGACCATTCCGCCGGCCTGGCATGGCTGGATCCATCACATTGTCGATATTCCGCCGACGGAAGAGAAGTACAAAGCCCGTCCTTGGCAAAAGCCGCATCGTCCGAATCTGACCGCCACGCCCGGCGCCTATCGGCCCTCCGGCTCGACGCTGGCGCATGGCCGTCGTCCGAAGGCGACCGGCGACTACAAGGCCTGGACGCCCGGCCGCTGACACGCCTCGCGGACCGCTGAGGTGAGGGCACGCCGCCTCGTTATCGCGGTTGCCGCATTGGCGGCGGTCTTCGCTCTGTCGGCCCTGTCTTTCCGTTACGCATCCCGCACCGATCCCAGCCTTGAAACCGTCAGGGCGGAGGACATGTTGCGTGACATTTTCCGGGAGACTCCGGCGAGCGAAGATATTCAGCGTGGGCGCGATTGGCTGCGGCTGGATGTGATCTGGCGCCGTTTTGAGCCGCGCCTCGCGGCGACCATGACGTCGTACTGGTTGCGAAGCCCGCGCGTGCCGCTCTGCGGCAAATGGCCATTCCGCTATGCGACGATACCGGGTCTGTCGGACGTGCGATATGTCACGACGCGCACCTCGCCGGTATCGGCGCAGGTGCGCATCGACTTCAAGCATTACGGACAGACCGATTCTGTGACCTACGATCTTGTAGCGACGCGTCTTGGCTGGCGCATCCGCGACATTGCCTGGCACAGCGGCATCTGGATTTCAGGTTATCCGCCGGAGATGAGTGCGCGGGGCTTCCTGTCGGTGTTCACGTGGAAATGGCCGTTGCTTGAGTGCGATGTGGCGTGACGGAACTGGCGGAACATAGAGCCTGACAACAAAAAACGCGGCGCAAGCGTTGCGCCGCGTTTCTGCGGTCTCAGAACATGCCGCGCGTATGGCGTCACATCGTTCCGGCAAGGCCGAGCTGTTTCACCAGCGTGCCCCATTTGTCGCGTTCCGACGCGAGATATTTCTCGATGCCGGCGACGTCGGGCGAATCGACAGGGATCAGGCCGATCTTCTCGGTCAGCTTCTTCATCTCCGGATCGGCCATGATCTTCTTCATTTCCGCATGCAGCCGCGCGACGATCGGCTTCGGTGTCGCGGCCGGCGCGAACAGCATGTGCCAGGACACGGCCTCGAAGTCCGGCGCCGATGCCGCTTCGGAGAACGGCGGGACATCGGGCAGGGACGGGATGCGGGTCGTTGCCGAGACCGCCAGCGCGCGCAACTTGCCGTCCTTGATCAGCGGCAGCGAGGCGCCGGCTTCCGCAAAGCCCATCTGCACGTGGCCAGCGGCGATATCCTGAATCGATTGCGGCGTGTTCTTGTAGGGCACATGCGTGGCCTCTACGCTGAACCGCTTCTTCATGTATTCCATCGACAGATGCTGGGCGACGCCGGCACCGGGCGACGAATAGCTCACCGGCGTTTTGGCGTCCTTCAGGTATTTGATGAGATCGGGAACGTTCTTCGCCGGCAGGTCAGGGTTGACCACAAGGATCATCGGCGATTTCACGTAGAAGGAGATCGGCACGAAATCCTTCACGTGATCGTAGTTCACCTTCTTGTAGAGGATCGGATTGATCGCCATCGCCGACGAGGTCGAGACGAGCAGGGTGTAGCCGTCGGCAGGTGCGGCGGCGACGGCAGAGGCCGCGAGCATCAGTGCCGCGCCGGGCCGGTTTTCGACCACGACCGGTTTGCCGAGGGCGGTCTGCAGTCTGTCGGCATAGAGACGGACCAGCGAATCCATGCCCGAGCCGGCGGCCAGCGGCACCACGATGGTGACCGGCTTGGTGGGGTAATCCTGTGCTTTGGCGGAAGCCCCGGCCATAACGGCAGCGGTGGCACACGCGCTCAGCAGCGCGCGACGGACGAACGTCCACGACATCTTGCAATCCTCCCTTTTCGTGCGCTGCGCGCCTGCAGCGCCGCTATTTCCCGGATGCCCACGATCCGGAACAGCTTGTTTTGTGGGGGGAACAATGCTTGGTTCGGAGCCTACCGACAAGGCGTTTCTCGGTTCTGTCGTACCGTCATGCGGGCCGCGGCGCTCTGCCGCGTAATTTATCCCCATTGGGGGATCGCCCTTCCGCCGCCGCATTCGGCGTGTTAACCGGACACCATCACCCGCGAGGCAGCGGTTTGACCGGGATTCTTCGATGTTTTTTGCGCTGAAACGACTTGCCGGGGCAGGTCGGACCGTCGTCGCTTCGGCCGCTATAT
>JAEWCJ010000039.1 GCA_023390695.1 Pseudomonadota bacterium
GCTTAAGGTCGCGAACAACCGATATCCTGGAGGGTGGTCATGGACCTGAGGGCGCTTGCGCGAGAATTGGAGGAGGCCCGCCGGGCCCGGATCGAGGCGGAGGCCGCCGGAGGCGATCTGGAAAATCTGGTCAATCAGATCCGTGCCGGGCTCACCCTGCAGCAGATCGAACTCGGACTTGGCCAGCCGGTCGCGCTGGCGGGGTGATCGCGCGAACCGCTATCCGCGCCCGGCAAGCTGATCGAGCAGCCGCTTGAGGCTGCCGGCAAAAGCATCCAGATCGAAATTCTGCGGATCGTCGTGCTTGTTGGAGATGCCCTCGTCCAGCACGGAGTGATAGGCGGGAATGAGCCAGTTGCCGGCGCGCAGGCTGGCCACCGTATAGACCAGCGCCAGCGCGTCATATTGCGCCGGCGGAAATCCGGGCGAAGGCGCCAGGAAATCGTTGTTGCCGCGATATTTTGGATGCCGCTTGCGCGGCTGCACCAGTTCGACGTGCAGGAATAATCCTCTCAGCCTGCCGTCGAAATTTGTTGCCATTTCGAATTTCGTTGCGCGCCACGGCACGTCGAAATCGTGCGGCAGGAATATCTCGCCCATGCGGTTGATGAACACATGCGCGCGCTCGATGTTGTTCGAGCAGGCGTAGCGCATGAGATTGTTGATCTTGGGATCGTTGTCGATGTCCTGGGGCCAGGGCGTATTACGGAAATTCGGCGATGAGGTGTCGTGGAAGACGATGTAGCTCGCTCCCCGTGCCTGTGGATCGTTATCGTTGGCGCGCGCCACCGGCTTCAGGAGATTTTGGTCGAAGGTGTCGGCGAGACCGCGCTCCCTCAGCAGCGCCCGCAGCGCGTCGCGGTCCGGCAGATTGTCGGACCGGCCGACGCGTTCGGCCAGCATGTCCGGCAATTTCTCCAGCGGTTTTCCAAGCCTGCCGGCTTCCAGCACCGGAGTCAGCAGACACTTCGCCTGTTGTTGCGCGTCGCCAGCGAAGCTCAGTGTTTCGGGATCGAAGCTGCACGGCCCCATGGTCTTCACGGTGATAGTGGGGCCCTTTTTGAAGCGGCACTCACCCGCTGCAAAGGCCTGCATCGCCATTGCCGTGACGATCGCAGCGGCAAGCCCTGGCGCCGCAAGTCGCGGCGCTGCGGACCTGAACAGCTTCGCAAGAGAAAGGTTCACCGCTTGCTCTCGATGCAGTCCCAGATCGTCGCCGCGATGTCCGGTCCGCCGAGATTTTTGATCGCGCGGATTCCGGTTGGCGAGGTGACGTTGATCTCGGTGAGATAGCCCCCGATCACGTCGATGCCCACAAAGAGCAGGCCGCGCTCGCGCAAGGCGGGGCCGAGCTTTGCGCAGATTTCGCGTTCGCGCGGGGTGAGGTCGGTCGCCTTGGCGGCGCCGCCGCGCACCATGTTGGAGCGCAGGTCGTCGTCGGCGGGGACGCGGTTGACCGCGCCGGCAAATTCGCCGTCGACCAGTATGATGCGCTTGTCGCCGTCCTTCACCGCCGGCAGGAATGTCTGCACCATCCATTGCTCGCGGAAGGTGGTCGCAAACAGGTCGTAGAGCGACCCGAAATTGAGATCATCCCGGGTCAGGCGGAACACCGATCCGCCGCCATGGCCATAGAGTGGCTTCATGACGATGTCGCCGTGCTCCTCGCGGAACGCCTTGATCTCGGCGAGGTCGCGCGTGACCAGGGTGGGCGGCATCAGGTCGGGAAAGTCGAGGACGAAGATTTTTTCCGGCGCGTTGCGCACATGCGCCGGGTCATTGACCACCAGCGTCTTTGGATGCACGCGCTCGAGCATATGCGTGGTGGTGATATAGGCCATGTCGAACGGTGGATCCTGCCGCAGCAGAATGACGTCGAATGCGGTCAGGTCCGTGCGCTTCGCCTCGCCGAGGGTGAAATGCTCGCCTTCCTTGTCGCGCACCGTCAGCGGCCGGGTGGTCGCAAAAATGCGGTCGCCGCGCTGGGCCAGTTTGTCAGGCGTGTAATAGGACAAGGCGTGGCCGCGCGTCTGCGCTTCCAGCAACAATGCGAAGGTCGAATCGCCGCGGATATTGATCCGCTCGATCGGGTCCATCTGCACAGCGACATTCAGGGGCATGATAATCCTGCGGATTTGGCCGGAAATTCAACGAAAACCAGTGGTTAACATATAGCTGCCAGTCTCCCTAGACTTTACGCAGCACGGCTGTATGGGGATATGGGGCCCGTGTCCTTTCCGCACCTTTCGATTGCCGCCAAGCTCTACGCAATATTTGCGTTGCTTGCGACCGTTGCAATTGCGCTCGCCGGCATCGCCACCGTCAATTCGCGCGAGCAGGCGCGGCTGACGGCGGATCTCGATGCAGCTTATGCCGGCGCCGCCAATGTGGAGCGGGTGCAGGGGCTGATTTACGCGGCCATCATGGAATCGCAGGGGATCGGCCTGGCTGCCGACGATGCGGTGGCGAAAGAGCGGGCGGTCTCGCTGAGGCGCTTCAACGATCGCATTGCCGATGTCATGAAAGACTGGCAGCTCGGGAGCAGCGGGGAGGATGCCGAGCAACTGACGGCCCTGTCGACCCGCATTCGTATCTTCCGCGATTTCTACGATCAGCTCGCCAATCGCGCGACCGAAGCCGGCGCGGCGGCGGCGCGGCAATGGAGCCAGTTTGGCGATGTGTCCAACGGCCAAAGCGCGCTGAGCAACAATCTCGAGCAGCTTGCACGATTCTACAGGCAACGCGCGCAATCGATTTCCGGGATCGTCGCGGCGACGAATGCCCGTACCGTGTGGCTGACGTCGCTGTTGTGCGGTCTCGCCCTGCTGCTGGTCGCCGTCGGCGTGGTCACGATCTGGAGAGCGGTGGTGCGGCCGCTTGCTGAGATCACGCGCGTCACCGAGGCGGTGGCCGACAAGCAGAGCGTTGATATTCCCTATCGCGGGCGCCGCGACGAGATCGGCGCGCTGGCGACCTCGGTCGCCGTCTTCCAGGCGGCGATGCGTCATAACGAAGAGCTGAACAAGGTGGTCTCCAGCGAAGCGGCAACGCGGGCGCGACGACAGGACGAGGTGGGCGCGGAGATCGGCCGCTTCTCGCAGGAAGCCGAGGCGATGCTCGCTCAGCTGCTGAATCTGTCCGAAGCGGTGCGCCAATGCGCAAAGGACGTTGGAGGCGCCGTGGACGTCACCTCGGACCGCACCACTCGTGCGATTGCGGCGTCCGGCGAAGCCAACAGCAATGTCAGGGACATCGCGTCGGCGGCCGACGAGCTTGCGGCTTCGGTATTGGAAATCGAGCGGCAGGTCTCGCAGGCCAACACCATCGCCATCAAGGCGGTCGGCGAGGCCGAGCAGACCAACGCCACCGTCAAGGAACTCAGCGACGCAGCCGGCCGCATCGGCGACGTGATCCGCCTCATTACCGACATCGCCGAGCAGACAAACCTGCTGGCGCTGAACGCGACCATCGAGGCGGCGCGCGCGGGAGAGGCCGGTCGCGGCTTTGCGGTGGTTGCGGGCGAAGTGAAGGCGCTGGCCGGACAAACCGCGCGGGCGACCGAGGAAATCGGTGCCCAGATCGCGGCCATGCAGCATGCGACCGAGCGCTCGATCACGGCCATCGGCGCAATCGAGCGTACCATTCGTGAAATCGGCGATATCAGCGGGGCCATCGCCGCTGCCGTCACCGAGCAAGGCGCCGCCACGCAGGAGATTGCGCGCAGCGTGGAAGCCGCGTCGCAGCGTTCGTCGGAAACCGCCGATCAGATCAATCGCGTGAACGAGGCGACGGCCAGCACCGGCGCGCATGCGTCGCAGGCCCGCAATGTCGCCGACGAACTCGGCGCAGTGGCAAGCCGGATTCGCGCGCAGATCGACGAATTCTTCCAGCGCCTGCGCGCGGCCTGATCAAGGCTAATCCGTTTCGAACGCTGCAGGGATGTGCTGCGGAAAGCGCCGCGGCGTCACCAGGATCGCATCAAAGCGCATATTGCATGCGGCATCGTCGGGATGTGCGGCGAGCCATGCACCGGCCGCGCCGGCGATGCGGCGCTGTTGGCGTTCGGTCACCGAATAGGCGGCATCGTCCAGGTGCGCGCGCGCCTTCACTTCGACGAAGATCAGAAGTTTTCCGCGCCGCGCGACAATGTCGATCTCGCCTGCCGGACTGCGCCAGCGCCGTGCCACGATTCGAAACCCCTTCAGCATCAGATAGGCGGCGGCCTTGCTTTCCGCCGACAGTCCGGTCCGGAACGCCGACGGACGATCGAGATCACCGGTCGGACGTTTCGGGCCGTGCGTCATGTCGCTATCCCCGGTCGCTGTCCTTGGTCAGTTCAAGCGCACGCTGATAAATCTCGCGCCGCGGCAATCCGGTGACCATTGCGACTTCGCCGACGGCGTCTTTCATGGACACACGCGTCAGCGCAGTGCGGATCAGATCGTCCACATGCTCTGCGGCGGGTTTTTCTTCTTCGGGCGGCGGTGCGATCACGATCACGATCTCGCCGCGCGGCTCCGTCATCGCGGCATAGTCGGCGGCGAGTGCCGCGAGATCGCCGCGCCGGACCTCCTCATGCAGCTTGGTCAATTCGCGGCAGATCGCAGCGTCGCGTGGACCAAGTCCCGCCGCCAGATCGGCGAGCGTTGCCGCAAGCCGCGGTCCGCTTTCGAACAGCACGAGCGTTGCAGGAATGCGAACGAGTTCCGCTATCCGTGCGCGGCGCTGCCCGGCTTTCGGCGGCAGGAAGCCTTCGAAGAAAAACCGGTCGGTCGGCAAGCCTGCGACATTGAGTGCAGTCAGTGTCGCCGACGCGCCGGGAATGGCCGTGACGGTAAAACCGGCGTCTTGCACCGCGCAAACAAGCTTGTAGCCGGGATCGGATATCAGCGGCGTACCGGCATCCGACACCAGCGCAATCGCTTCCTTTGCGGCGAGCCTGGCCAGCAGCTTTGGTCGCATCGCTTCGGCATTGTGTTCGTGATAGGCCAGCATCGGCGTGGATATGCCGTAATGCTCCAGCAGCTTGCGCGTGACACGGGTGTCCTCGCACGCTATCACGTCCGCCCCCGCCAGGGTTTCCAGCGCGCGCAGAGTGATATCGCGCAGGTTGCCGATGGGGGTCGCAACCGGATAGAGCCCGCCGGGCAGCCGCGAGGCGTGCACCGGCTGACCTGCAAGAAGGAAGCTTTTCCCGCGCGCATCCCGCGTCATATCACTGACCACAAACCCGAATTTTTCACCGGTTAACCATTCGCCGACAATATGCCAGATTGCAATCGTGGACTGGCGCCGAGCCTTGTGTGGCGTCATTGAGGAAACCAGCCGTGTCCCGGAAATTGCAGACCTCACCCTTATGGATCAACCGGCGCGCCGGACTTTGGTGCCTCGCGGGCGGAGCCGTGACGCTGCTCGCCGCCTGTGCCGGACAGGGCGTGTCGCCGGGAACGGGCGATCCGTTCGGTGGCCAGCAAGCCGGGGCTGCCATGCAGCCCTCCGCCATCGGCACCGGGCAGGTCAAGGTTGCGTTGATCCTGCCGTTGTCGGCCACCGGCAATGCCGGTGTTGCAGCGCAGTCGATGAAGAATGCGGCCGAACTGGCCCTGTCCGAATTCAACGAGCCCAATATCCAGTTGCTGGTGAAGGATGACGGCGGTTCGGCGCCGAATGCACAATTCGCCGCGCAGCAGGCGATGGAGGAAGGAGCGGAAATCATCCTTGGGCCGCTATTCGCGCAGTCCGTGCAGGCTGCGGCGACCTCGGCAAAGCCGCGCGGCATTCCTGTCATCGCCTTCTCCACCGATTCAAGCGTGGCATCCCGCGGCGTGTATCTCCTGAGCTTCCTGCCGGAATCAGACGTCACGCGCATCGTCAGCTACTCCATCGCCACCGGCAAAAGATCGTTTGCCGCGCTGATCCCGGAAAACGCCTATGGCAGCGTGGTGGAGGCGACCTTCAGGGAAACCGTCGCGCGGCGCGGCGGACGCGTCGTGGCGCTTGAGCGTTATTCGTCGGACCGGGCGAGAATGGATCAGGCGGCCAAGGCCATTGCGCAGGCCGCGCGCAACGCCGACGCCCTGTTCATTCCCGACGGCGCCGACACGGTGCCGGTTCTCATGCGGTCGCTGACCGATGCCGGCGTGAACACCAGGCGGTTGCAATTGCTCGGTACCGGTCTTTGGGACGATCCGCGCATCTTCAACGACGCGGCGCTGCATGGCGGCGCATTCGCGGCGCCGGACACCTCCGGCTTTGCCAGTTTCTCGCAGCGTTATCGCGCCAAGTACGGACAGGATCCGGTGCGCACGGCCACGCTTGCCTATGATGCCACGGCGCTCGTGGCGGCGTTGGTGAAAACGCAAGGCGCGCAACGATTCTCGGAAGAGGTTCTCACCAACCCGTCCGGCTTTGCCGGCATCGATGGTGTTTTCCGGTTTAAACCGAATGGCACCAACGAACGGGGACTGGCGGTTTTGCGGGTCGAAACCGCCGGCGGCCAGGTCGTGAGTCCGGCGCCGAAATCCTTCGGCGCATCCGGCACCTAGGCCGCGAGATCGGCGACCACGGCGTCAAGCAGCGGAAAACAGTCGCGCGTGACCCGCAGGCGGCCATTTGCTGTGATCTCCAGCGCGCCCTGGGTTCTCAGAAGCGCGATGCGTCCGGCGTCCAGCGGGCGTCCGGACAAGGCCTGATAGCGCGCAAGATCGATGCCTTCGGTCAGGCGCAATCCCATCAGGAGGTATTCGTCGGCGCGTTCTTCGCTGGTCAGTTGTTCGTCGACAATCAGGCCGTGGCCCAGCGTTTCGACCCGCATGAGCCAGCTTTCGGGCTTCTTCTCGGTGGCGGTGGCGAAGCGCTTGCCGGCGGCCTCCAGGCGGCCATGCGCGCCGGGACCAACGCCGGCATATTCATCGCCGCGCCAATAGACGAGGTTGTGCCGCGATTCTGCGCCGGGTCTCGCATGATTGGAAATCTCATACGCGGGCAGGCCGGCCTGTGCGCAGATGTCCTGCGTCGTGTCATACAGCGCGCGCGCGACATCCTCATCGGGCGTCTGCAACTTGCCGAGCGAATGCAGGGCGTAGAACGGCGTGTCCGGCTCGATGGTGAGCTGATAGAGCGACAGATGTTCGGCGGCTTCGGCAATGGCCCAGCGTAATTCATCCGCCCACATGGCCGGGGTCTGGTTCGGACGGGCGTAGATCAAGTCGAAGGAATAGCGGTCGAAATTGGTGCGGGCGATGGCGACGGCATCGAGCGCCTCGCGTGCGGTGTGCAGACGGCCCAGTTCCTTCAGTGCGTTGTCGTGCAGGGCCTGAACACCGAGCGACACGCGGTTGATTCCCGCTGCACGGAAACCGCGAAACCGCTCTGCCTCGACGCTGGTAGGATTGGCTTCCAGCGTGACCTCCACGCTGGGCGACACCTGCCAGTGTTTTCCGATCGCATCGAGGATCGTCGCCACGCTTGCCGGCTGCATCAGCGAGGGCGTGCCGCCGCCGAAAAAGATCGACGACACCGTGCGGCCAGGTGTACGC
>JAEWCJ010000051.1 GCA_023390695.1 Pseudomonadota bacterium
GTTCCGGCGGATGCTGCAGGGCAGGGAAACGGAAGAACGGGGCCGCCTGTGTGCCGAGCGCAATATTGACCGCGCTCACGCCTTTCTCGATTTCTTCCTTCGCCTGTTCCGGCGTCATGTTCTTCCGGGCGAGATTCTGGTGCGACCAGGTATGCGAGCCGACAGTGTGGCCGGCTTCGGCGACCTGCTTCAGAATTTCCGGATAGTAGGTGGCGTGCTTGCCAACCGGGAAGAACGTCGCCTTGATGCAGTGATCGGCGAGGGTTTTCAGCACGGCCTGGGTTGTAGCCGGCCAAGGACCATCGTCGAAAGTCAGCAGGACTTCCTTGTTGCGGAGGAAGTCGTGCTGCTTGAAATGCTCGAAACCGAAACCGGGGCCGCCGGTGGTGTCGATTTCAACCGTCCGCGCAAGTCCAATGGCATCGGGGTTGGCGCAGGCTGCGCGGCCGGACTGGGCAGACGCAGGATTGGAAACCATCGATGCGGAAATGGCCAAAGCAAATGCAAGTGCCGCACGCATTGAGACCTCCTCATGAGATCGGCGGAGCCGAAATAATAATGGCCAAGCGTCTTGGAAAATTACCGGCATGGAACGCCCCGAGGCACGAGAAGTCAACAGAATGGTAGCATTTGCTTTTGGCCATCGGGAAACACGGTTAGCCGGACCGGCGGGTAGCGGGACAAGACTGCAGTCCAAAAGCGGCAATGCCGTCAGCCGGCTTTCAGTTCCCGTTCAATCGCCGCGATCAGCTTGCGGTCGGTCGGCTCCGTGGCGGAGGGAAAAACGCCGGCGATCAGGCCGTCCGGCCCGACCAGATATTTGTGAAAATTCCAGCGCGGCGTGTCGAGCGGACGCTGCAGGGCGGCCCACCGATAGAAGGGATGGGCGGTCTCGCCCCTCACATCGACCTTGGCCATGAGCGGGAAGGTCACGCCATGGGTCTCCGCCGTATGGCGGATCTCCGATGCGCCACCCGGCTCCTGACCACCGAAATCATTCGACGGGACGCCAACGACAAGCAGTCCACGGTCGCGATAGCGGGTCCACAAGGTTTCGAGACCGGAATATTGCCGCGTATAGCCGCAGAGCGAGGCGGTGTTCACGACCAGGATCGGCTTGCCCGCATGTTGTGCGAGCCGCAGATCGCTGCCGTCGAGACCCTTGAACGAAAAGGCATATGCCGTGGTGCGGCTGACGGCGGGAGACTGCGCGAAAATCGAGCCGCTCCACAGCGGCGTCAGCGACAGACCCGCGATCAGGCGGCTAACGCTTCGGCGGTCCAATTGCATGATTCAGTGCTCATGACGGCATGGCACCCACTTTAGCGGCTGCATCGCAGAGCGGCGACCCACAACTGCGTGAGTCGCAGTATCTGAGGACAAGGAACGGTTTTGGGGTGCCTGCGTTTTTACCGGTAGCGCTTTCACAAGGCTATCGGCATGAGCATCGCAGAACGAAAAGATCCACCGGACGCGGAGTCCTCTGGCATCGCCCATACTGTGTGCTCCTCGTTCGTCACCATCGCGGCGGCAAGTCTTTGTCTCGCCATTGCCCCGCAGCCGGACTTCAGTGACAAGATTGGCGCGTCGCGGGCTTCGGCCGTGGCGCCGCAAGTTGCCGCGCATATACCCGCGCATGCCGACACCGAGGTAAAGATGGTCGGTTCGCAGGCGGAAAACACAAAGCCCTGCGATGAGCAGACATGGCCCTACATTGACCGGCGCTGTCTTACGGTGGCTGAGAACAAACCGTTACTGGAGTCGCGGAATGCGACGATCCGCAAGGTTACGCCGCTCGGCGTAAGCGATCTGCTCGCCGGTGTGAGACCGAATACAAGAGCTGTGTCGCCCACCGCAGCCTCAAGCGCGCCGGGCAAAACGCAGCAGACAAGCCTGCCTGTCGAAAGCATGACGGTGATTGCACCCAGATCTCCAGCCAAGGACATGCAGGCCGATACGGTCGGCATCGCCGTGCGCGACGAAGAGACAAAGGCGGGTTGCGCGGATGCTGCCTGCCGCGCCGGCTCGGACGTTCCGCTTCCGCAACCCCGTCCGGACATGGCGCTGGCCGATAGGTCCGATGGGAATGATGCGGACGAGGCGGGCTTCGCTCTGCCGTCGCCGGCGATGTCGCGCGCGCAGCAGCGGAGTCTGGATCGCGAGCGGCGCAGGCTGGAACGGGCAGAGCGGCGCGCTGATTCCAGCCGCATCGTGCGGCGTTGGTCCGAATACAGCTATGGCGATGGCGACCCCCGCCGCGTCGTCGTGATACATCGCGGCCCGCGCTTCGATCGCTTCTTCCGGGATTTCCGCTAACGGTAAAAAAAATCGCCCGCTGCAGAAAGCAGGCGGCGATGAACGCGCCTCGAAAAGAGGCGTGATATCATTTCCCAAGTGTCACTTGGCCTCGAGGCCGATCTTGCGGATGATTTCGCCCCACTTCTGGGTCTCGGAGCGTACATAGGCATCGGCGTCCTTCTGCGATCCGCCAACCGCCATGAAGCCGATCTTGTCGAGCTGATCCAGCGTGCCCTTGTCCTTCAGCACCGCGTTCACATCGGCGTTGATCTTCTCGATCACCGCCGCCGGTGTCTTCGCCGGCACGAAGAAGGCGACCCAGGTCGAATCCTCTTCATTGCCGTAGCCGAGTTCGCGCGCAGTCGGCACGTCGGGGAGGGCCGGCACGCGCTCCTTGCTGGTGACGGCGAGGCCCTTCACCTGACCGGATTTGACGTTTTCGACACCTGCCGACATCGCGATGCTGGCGAGCGGAATGTGCGATCCGACCACCGCCTGCATGGCGGGACCGGCGCCGGTGAACGGCGCATGCGGAATGTCGGCCTTGGCTTCCATCTTGAAGATGCGCTCCGCCGAGAGATGCGGCGTCGTGCCGACACCGGCGGTGCCGTAGGTCATTTTTTCGGTCTTGGAGGCCTCGACCACTTCCTTGAGGTTTTTCGCCTTCAGCGTCGGTGCGCCGATGATCAGGTTGGGCGTGGTGGCGACGATCGCCGCGGTGCGGAAATCGTCGGGCGAATAACCCGGCGTCTTCGACAGCGTCTGGTTAACGGCGTAAGCCGAGGTGCTCACCAGGATCGTGTAGCCATTGGGCTCGGCCTTGGCGACCGCGGCCGCCGCGAGATTGCCGCCAGCGCCGCCGCGGTTCTCCACGATGACGGTCTGATTCCAGCGCTCGTTGAGCTTCTGGCCGATGACGCGGGCGATGATGTCGGCGGGGCCGCCGGGCGCAAACGCCACCTGCAGGCGCACCGCCTGGGTCGGGAAGTCCTGCGCCACGGCGGGAGCACCGGCGCAAAGTGCCGAGAGCGCGACCGCAACGCCGGCCATCCGGGTTGCTGCGATTGTCTTCATTTGAAAGCCTCCAATTGCGGATACAGGCTGCGCGATGGCTGGGGGACGCCCAGGTGTCGCGGCGGCGGATTTGGCTCGCGAGCAAGCCTCGGGCGTGGGCATGGCACATATCGGGAGGGTTTGGGAAGTCGGACAGGGCTGTGCGGTGAACGCATTCTTGCGCGCTGGGGGAGGGGCCGTGAATGCCGGACCCAGGGCCTGCTAGCGGCCTGCCTTTGGAATAGAGACGCTGTGGACGAGGCGGCCGGCCTCGTCGAGCACTTCCAGAGTCCAGCCCCCATAATGGCGAAGACCGAGCCGGATTCCCGTCACAGCATCGCGCGCCGTCAGCAGAGCTTCCTGGCGGGCTGCCGCATCGTTCGGGAACTCGCGCCCGGCGTGATCGACGACCGAACGTGTTCCATCCCTGAAGTGGAAATAATATCGCGGCATGCACTTATTCTTCAGGGCGCAAGGCAGGCGAGAGCAGACGAAGTCTCCCTGCCGCCGGAGCCTGAGACGTCCCCTTACCCAATGACAGCGGGCCAACGCAGGATGCGACGATGCGGTTCCGATGTAGAGGTGATGACGCGGTGGACGGGCGAGGCTAGGATTTCGTTCAATGGAGGTTGTAATGAACAGATTGACCGGAAGAAGTCTGGCTGTAGCTGCCTTGCTGATGCTGCCGTTGCTGGCAGCGAAACCGGCGGCGGCGGACACGATCTATCCCTGGTGCCTGTACGACACCCGCGGCGGCGTGAATTGCGGATTCGTGAGCTGGCCGCAATGCATGGCGTCAAAGACCGCCAATGCCGACATGTGCAATCTCAACGGTCTTTACGTCCGCCACCCGGTTCGCGGCGTCGGTCAGCCGTATGCACCGCCACGCTCCAAGGCGAAGCGGTATCGCTCTTATCGCGGGTGATCGGCGGGTATCGCGGATGAACGGCGGGCGGATCAGCGCACCGGCTGCTGGCCGCCCCACATCGAGGAGAAGTTCGGCAGAGGGCTGCTTTTCTTGCCGCTGTTGGATTCGGCCAGCCGCTTGATGAAGGTTTCCGGCAGATACGCGTTCGGGTTCGGCGTATCGAGACCGATATGCTTGGCGATGTCCGCGGCGAAGGAATTGCAGTTGTAGGTCGGCGCGTGCCAAGTCTTGGTCGTCGCCTGCAGGTGGCGGATATAGGCCGCGGCGCGATCGTATTCCGCCTTGGTGAGCGCCACGCAGAAGCGCGCGGTCAGATATTGTTCGTCAAGATCGCCGTAGCTGACGCCGGTTTCGGCTTCGACCGGAGCGAAGTGGCCCTGGATATAGATCGAGGGATCATCCCCCTTGGGATGCAGGCCGGCGACCTTGAAACTCGCGAAGCCTCTGCCGCTGCCAAGCGAGCCATGGAACACGAAGGTGTGGCCATAGCTTGCAGCCGTGCGCGAACGGAATTCAACGAAATAGGGCTTGCCGGGGACGCGCGGGCAAGCCTTCGACGTCACCGGCTCCTTGATCGGCTCGCGTTTGATCTGAGTTGTACGCTGGGAGCTGACTGTTGTTTGGGGTTTAGCGGTCTGGGCTGGTTTAGCGGTCTGGGCTGGTTTTGCGGTTTGCGCAGGTTTGGCCGATGAGGACGCAGCAGAGGACTGTGGCGCTGAGGTCTGCGCCAGCGCCGCGCCGTTCGCGCCCGCGAGCAGCGCAAACACGCACAAACCTGTCCGGAAACCGAGGTGTTTCCCGCAGCCAAATCTCATACGCACAGCGAACTCCCTGACCAGTTTCCAGCACAAGTCAGCCGGACCGGCGAGCGGAAACGCCTTCACAAGGCAGGCCAGAAACGAAAAAGGCCAGCGTGAACCGGCCCTTCCGTCGTGTCAGCCCTTGGTGACGACCGGGGCTTTAC
>JAEWCJ010000106.1 GCA_023390695.1 Pseudomonadota bacterium
CCGTTGCGCAGATGCGCGGCATGCGGCGCCTGGCTCATCGATTCCTGGCCGCCCGCGACCACGATGTTGGAATCGCCGTTGAGAATCGCCTGATAGCCGAGCGCCACCGCCCGCAGGCCCGAGCCGCAAAGCGGGTTGACGCCCCAGGCCGGGCTCTCGACCGGGATGCCGGCGGCGATCGAGGCCGGCCGCGCCGGATTCTGCCCCTGACCCGCGGTCAGGATCTGGCCCATGATGACTTCCGAAACGTTCGGCCCCTCAACCCCGGCCCGCTTGAGTGCCGCCTCGATTGCGACCTTGCCCAATTCATGGGCCGGCAGGTTCGCGAAGGCGCCGTTAAACGCGCCGACCGGCGTGCGTGCCGCGCCGACAATGACGATGTCGTCCTTCATTGCAGAACTCCTGTTGATGGACCGGGGCCGGATCGAGCAGCGTGGTGCGCCCGGTGGCGCCGGTCGCGCGGAACGAACCCATTCACGGCCTGTTTTCCACTTTTCCCGATAGCACGGACGAGCGCGTCAGCAAATCGCCCGGCATGCGGGCCCGACAGGCGGCTCGCATAAAACGGTAGCTCACAGACTGGAAATTGCCTATTTTGAAGGTATCGGCCGCGTATGGCCGCCTTGGGAGCGTGAACACCCGGCATGGACAATTCCGAAGCACCCATCACGATCAAGAAATACGCCAATCGACGCCTCTACAATACCGGGACAAGCACTTACGTCACGCTTGAAGACTTGGCGACGATGGTGAAGGACGGCGAGAATTTCGTCGTCTATGACGCGAAGAGCGGCGAGGACATTACGCGTTCGGTGCTCGCTCAGATCATTTTCGAGCAGGAAAACAAGGAAGGGCAAAATCTGCTGCCCATCAACTTCCTGCGTCAGCTGATCCGCTTCTACGGCGACAGCATGCAGATGCTGGTGCCTCGCTATCTCGAGGTCTCGCTGGAATCACTGACCAAGGAACAGGAGAAGTTCCGGCAGCAGATGGCACAGGCCTTTGGCGTCGGCTCCTTCGGCCCGCTCGAAGACCAAGTGCGCCGGAACATGGAAATGTTCGAGAAGGCATTTTCGATGTTCACGCCCTTCGCACGTCCTCCCGCCGCCCAGGATCAGCCGTCGTCCGAGCCCGGAACGAAGTCTGCCGCCGATTTCGACGAGATGAAACGTCAGCTCGAGGAAATGCAGAAGCGGCTCGACCGGATGGCCGAAAAGGACAAGTAGGCCGACGCTATGGCAAGGCGCCCGATATCTTCACGGGCGCCTTGAGCCACGGCCGATCGACAGAGGCCCGGCCGACCAAATCCCCCTGCAGGTAATCGCAGCCCCATGTCGCGAGCATGACCGCGGATGCTTCGTCCTGGACCCATTCGGCGACGGTCTTGAGGCCCAGTCCGCGTCCGAGATCGAGCATGGTGCGCACGAAGGTCCGGTCGTCCTCCGACCGGGTCAGATTGCGCACGAATTCTCCGTCGATCTTGATGATGTCGACGCCAAGCTTGCGGAGATTGCGGAACGACGTGTAGCCGGCGCCGAAATCATCGATGGCGATGCGCGCACCGAGATCCTTGATCCGGGTGACGAAACCGCGCGTCTCGTCGAGGTCGTGAATGACCACGGTCTCGGTGATTTCAACGATCAGCCGCTCTCCGACATCACGGTGCGCACGCAAGAGCGCGCCGAGGCGTGCCCACCAATCGACGTCGATCGTGGAGGCCGGCGACACGTTGAGGCTCAGATTGAGCCGCGGATTCTCGACAAGCTCGGCGACCGCAAGCTCCAGCACACGCTGATCGAGCAACCGCACCAGCCCGAGCTGTTCGGCCACAGGAATGATCTCGGTGGCGGGGACGATCATGCCGTCGGCGCGCCGGATCCGCATCAGGCATTCGTAGAACGCCCGCTCGCGGCTCTGCGCGTCGACGACGGGCTCATAGGCCAGGATGATGCGCCGATCATTCAGCGCGGCCACGATCTTGTCCGTCACCTTCATGTTCCGGCGGCGGATCTCTTCGCGCTCGACATTCGGCTGATAGGAAAAAAACGAGCCGGGCCGCCTGGCCTTGGCGCAGTCCAGCGCCTCCTGCGCGCGCGCGAACACGTCGCGTACATGCTCCGCGTGACGTGGCGCGCAGACACCGCCGATCGTCACCGTGACCGACACCGGCCCGGCCACCGTCACCACGACATCGTCACGCACGGCCGAAAGAAAGCGGTCTGCAGCATGCGCCATGTCGTCAAGCGAGCATTGCTTGAGCACGATACCGAATTTGTTGCCGGCCAGACGCCCGAGAGAATCTTCGGAACGCATCCGGCTGCGCAGCCGTTTGGCGATCGCCCCGATCACTTCGTCCGCGATATCGTAGCCATAGCCTTCATTGATGCGTTTGAGGCCGTCGACAGACACGATCATGAACCCGCATGAGGCGCGCAGACGCCTCGCTTCCTCCAGCGCGGCATTCAGATGCTCGATCAGGTGGCCACGATCGATGGTTCCGACGGCAGGATCAAAGCCAGCCTGATCGCGTATCTGCTGCTCGTGCGGATCGGGAATGGGGCAAATCACTCCTTGCGCCCGCACCGGGCGGCCGTCATCGCCGGCCAGCCAGCAGCCGACATCTTCGAGCCAGCGCTTGCGCGCACGCGGCGTGGCGCTCAGGCAGTAGCGGACGCGATAGGGAACACCGGCGCCTTTATCGGCCTGCCCCGACTGCATCACGGCGCTGAAGCGGGTTTCGATATTGGACGTGTCGATCAGATCGGCATAGGCGCGACCGGTCGTGATCAGCTTGGGATCGCGCACGCCGAGGACGGCCGCTGCGTTCGGCCCCCAATTCAGCGTGTCGCTGACAATGTCCCATTCATAGACGGCTTCGCCCACCGACGCGAGGACAGCGGCGGCATCAAGCGCCGCGGGCTTCCGCTGCGCAGCAGGAAGCGCCGGCGACGGCTTGCCGTTGCGCGCGGCACGGGTCCGCCTGGCGCGGGCTTTGGAAGGCATTTTCGTCACGGCCGGTCCTGTTTCGGAACATAGCGTCTTACCTGCGACGCGACCTGTCGTCTGCTTCCTCCTCCGACCTTAATCGGCAAAGCCTAAACATTCCGAAACGGCGGTATTTTGCTTTTATCGAATTCTCTGTGGGAACATCCGGCCCCGCACCGGCATAGAGCTTGCGACTGCTCCTGTGAACGAGGACATGATGTCCCGGAATGAGACAGGAGGGAGCGTTGGCCAGAATCAGCCCCTTGCGGCCAGCACCGGCAGGACGGCCTTTGCCGAACGGCCCCGCCGAAGCAGCCGACGCGTCTCCGCGGACAGACCTCGTGCAGATCCTGCCGGCCGAGCCGGTCGAGTCTCGATTTTTCGCCCGCCCGCGGCCGCAGGCCGCCTTTCTGGCGCATCTGCTGGCGGTCGCGCAGCACGCTCCGCAGACCCAGGAAAAACGCCGCGCCGAGCCGCAGGAAGCCGTTAACCGCTATGCCGCCGCGGGCCGGGCGGCACCGGCACGGCCCGGACGCGCGCTGAAGCGGGCGATCTGAACCACCGCCCGCTCAGTAACCGAGGGCGCAGCCGTCCTTGCGGCCATCCGAGGCGCCGACCAGCACACCACGCTCCCAGTCGATGCGGATGGCCTGGCCGCCGCCCAATGGCAGGTCGCGCAAGGTCACATCGTGGCCGCGTGCGTTGAGCCCATCGATCGCCGCCTGCGAGACGCCGCGTTCAACATCGGTCTTCTCGCCCTCGAAGAACACGCGCGGCGTATCGATGGCCTGCTGCACGTCCATGCGGTAATCGACGACATTGGAGATGAAATGTGCGTGCCCCATCGCCTGGTAGGAGCCGCCCATGACTCCGAACGCCATTTCGCAGCGGTCATCACGCGTCGCCAGCGCGGGAATGATAGTGTGCATCGGACGCTTCGATGGACCGATCGCATTGGGATGATCCGGCGCGAGCACAAAGCTGGCGCCGCGATTGTGCAGTATCACGCCGGTCTTCTCGGTCGCGATACCCGAGCCGAATGCATAGAACAGCGAATTGATCAGCGTGACCGCCGTGCGATCGCGGTCCACCACGGAGACGAGCACGGTGTTGCCGCGCGGCGCCGGCGCCGAAGGAATCGGGCTGCGCTTCGTGCGATCGATGCGCTCGGCCAGATCGGCGGCGAAGACACGGTCGAGCAGCGCCTGCGGCGTGACGCGCATGAAATCCGGATCGGCGATATGCGTGTTGCGCACCGCGTAAGCGAGCCGCCCGGCTTCGAGCGAGATATGGAAACGCTCGTCTCCCAGCGGATCGAGCTGGCCCATCTCGAAGCGCTCGAGAATGTTCAGCAGCACCAGCGCCGTGAGCCCCTGCCCGTTCGGCGGCAGCTCGACGACATCCAGCCCGCGATAATTGGTCGAGATCGGCACCGCCTCCTCGCCGCGGTGCGCGGCGAAATCGGCCTCCGTCAGCAGGCTGCCGCGCGCGGCGATTGTCTGCACGATATCTTGCGCCACCGCGCCTTCGTAGAAGGCGGCAGCGCCGCCCTTGGCGATCGCCTTCAGCGTGTCCGCAAGCG
>JAEWCJ010000124.1 GCA_023390695.1 Pseudomonadota bacterium
ATTCAGAGGTCAATTCGACGCCGGCTGGGACAGCTATCGCGAACAGACCTTCGCCCGCCAGAAACGACTCGGCGTCATTCCGCAAAATGCACAGTTGACCAGGCGCCCGGACAGCCTTCCCGCCTGGGATTCCCTCAACGCCGACCAAAGGCGTCTCTATGCGCGCATGATGGAAATATTTGCAGGCTATGGCGCGCATGTTGATCACGAGATGGGACGCCTGCTCGACCGCGTCGCCACCCTGCCCGATGCGGACAACACATTGATCATCTACATCGTCGGCGACAATGGCGCCTCCGCCGAAGGCGGCTTGCCGGGTTCAACCAACGAGAACGCGTTCTTCAATTCGGTCATTGAGACCTGGCAAGGCAATCTCAAGGTCATTGACGAACTGGGGGGACCAAAGCACTACAACCACATGCCGGCCGCCTGGGCGCATGCGATGAACACGCCGTTCCAGTGGACCAAGCAAGTTGCCTCGCATTTCGGCGGCACCCGCAACCCGATGATCGTGTCATGGCCGGCGAAAATCGCCGACAAGGGCGGGCTGCGCAGCCAGTTCCATCATGTGATCGACATCGCGCCGACGCTCCTGGAAGCGGCAGGTTTGCAGATGCCGGAGATGCTCAACGGCACCGCACAGAAACCCGTCGAGGGTGTGAGCCTCGCCTATACTTTCAACGAAGCCACAGCCAAGGATCGCCGCCGCACGCAATATTTCGAACTGGGCGCCAATCGGGGCATTTGCCACGAAGGCTGGTGCGCGGCATCGATGGCCTTTGTACCATGGGATCTCAACCGCGGTGCGATCGATATCGATAGGACAAGGTGGGAACTATACAATATCGACGAGGATTTTTCGCAGGCCAATGATCTTGCGGCGAAAGAGCCGGGCCGCCTCCAGGCGCTGAAGGACCTGTGGTGGGCGGAGGCCGCGCGCCATCAGGTGCTGCCGCTCAATTGGGGCGGCTCGGAACGCTTCTCGGCCGAACTGACCGGGCGCCCGAGTCTGGCGGCCGGCCGCAACACCTTTGTCTACAACTCACCGCTCGTGGCGTTGCCGGAAGGCTCCGCGCCTTCGCTCAAAAACAGATCGTTCAGCATCACCGCAGATACGGAAATTCCGCCGGGCGGCGCCGACGGCATGATCTTTACGCAAGGCGGCATTACCGCCGGCTGGGGCTTTTATGTTCAGCAAGGCAAGCTTGTCGGTGTGCACAACTTTGTCGGGCTCGACCGCTACCGCATCGTGTCGACTGAAAACGTGCCGGCCGCCGGCAAGGCGACGCTGGCGATGCAATTTGCCTATGACGGCGGCGGCTTGGGCAAAGGCGGCACATTGACCCTGCTCGCCAATGGCAAGACGATCGGCGAAGGCCGCATCGAAAAGACCACGCCATTCCAGTACGGTCTCTATGAAGGGCAGGACATTGGCGAAGATGCCGGCTCACCCGTGGATTTCAGCTACACGCCGCCATTCAAGTTCTCGGGCAGGATCAACAAGCTGACAATCGATATCAAAGACGACCTCGCCGCTGTCGACGCAGGCGCCTCCAAGAAATGATCGACAATGAAATGATCGACAATAAAATGAAAAGAGATCACGACTAAAGCCAACGGGCACATCCACCATTGGCGGACAGAACGGCCCATCGATATGGGCGCCATTCCTGTATTTCCAGCATGCGAATCCAGGCACGGATCTGGAAGCGAACTGGCTTCCCGCGCCAAAGGGCCGTTCAATCTGACGATGCGGCTGTACGCACCGAAAAGCGATGCCCTCACCGGCCGCTGAAATCCGCTGATGGTCACACCAAAACGGAAGCTGACGCCGCTCGCCGGACAGTAGATGCTCTGTCATAAAACTGTCGCGCCGACCAGGGTCAGGCGCGAGCGTGATGCGCTTGGCAATCGATGCGCGGTGTAAGGCAGCTACCTCTTTTGATGCCTTGCAATCTCGCTCCGGCTTATCCTCACTGCGATAAGAATGCGGGCGCTCGTATGGGCTTTTGAAACTCTGATTCAAAAGCACGCGAGCGTTTTCACGCCGGGCTAACCGGCGGCCCCGCCGAGGTTACGAAAGCTTGAAACGCGCGGCGCTTCACGGTTTCGCGCCGATTGAATAGGCTTCCCGGCTACTGGTCGATTGTCAAATTCAGACCGGTCGTCGCGCTGTCGTCTTTCAGAGCTCCCGTCTGCAGAATGTCCCCGCCCTACGGAGGTCATCTTGCCTGACGTTGTTGAGAGAGACTTGTCTGCGTCACGGCGTGCTGTCCCGGGCACCATATTGCATGAGCCCGGCGGACCTTTCCGCATGCGGTCGCAGCGGCCCGGTGCAGCGGAAGCACGCGTATACCGGGTGACGCATCCGGCCGCGTCCCCGTCGCCGCCCGCCCGATCTGAACGGCCATTCCAGCGCAAGAACCAATGTCAGGGGGGACGGCGCGGCATCGAAGCCCCGCGCCGGCGTCCAATGACCAAGTGTGAAAGAGGAAGTGTCATGACAAACAAGGACTGCGAGTCTCTGAAACGCCGCGACGTGCTTCTCGCCGGCAGCGCCTTGCTGACCGCATCCGCCCTGAGCGCAGCCGGCATCGCGCCGGCGCGAGCGCAACAGCAGCAATCCCCCGCTCCGGCCAGCGGACGCCCCAACATCCTCGTCCTCTGGGGCGATGACATCGGAACCTGGAATATCAGCTTCAACAATCGCGGCATGATGGGCTATCGCACACCCAATATCGACCGCATCGCGCGTGAAGGCGTGTCGTTCACCGACTATTACGGCCAGCAGAGTTGCACGGCCGGCCGCGCGGCTTTCATCGGCGGCACCGTACCGGTGCGCACCGGCATGACCAAGGTCGGGTTGCCCGGGGCCGTGGAAGGCTGGCAGGCAAGCGATCCCACCATCGCCGCCCTGCTCAAGGCGCAGGGCTATGCGACCGGCCAATTCGGCAAGAACCATTTCGGCGACCGCGACGAACATCTGCCGACCGCGCACGGCTTCGACGAATTCTTCGGCAATCTCTATCACCTCAACGCCCAGGAAGAGCCGGAGAATATCGATTACCCGAAGGATCCGAATTTCCTGAAGCGGTTCGGCCCGCGTGGCGTCCTCAAAACCTCGGCCGGCGGCAAGATCGAGGATACGGGTCCGCTCACCAAAAAGCGCATGGAGACGATCGACGACGAGACGTCCTCCGCCGCGCTCGATTTTATCGACCGGCAGGTGAAGGCCGGCACACCGTTCTTCTGCTGGTGGAATGCGACGCGCATGCATTTCCGCACGCATGTGCGCGACGCCAATCGCGGCAAGTCCGGGCAGGACCAGTATGGCGACGGCATGGTCGAGCACGACGCGCATATCGGGCTCTTCCTCAAGAAGCTCGACGATCTCGGCATCGCCGACAACACGATCGTGTTCTACTCGACCGACAACGGCCCGCATTACAACACCTGGCCGGATGCCGGCACGACATTCTTCCGCAGCGAAAAGAATTCGAACTGGGAAGGCGCCTATCGCGTGCCCGCCTTCATCCGCTGGCCGGGACGCTTCCTGGCCGGCGAAACGCTCAACGGCCTTGTCGCGCACGAAGACTGGATGGTGACCTTCCTTGCCGCGGCGGGCATGCCCGACGTCAAGGAGCGCCTGATGCAAGGCGACAGCTTTGCCGGGCGGCAATATCGCGCCCATCCCGACGGCTACAACATGCTGGATTATCTGAGCGGCAAGGTGAAAGACTCGCCGCGCAAGGAATTCTGGTATGTCAACGACGACGGCCAAATCGTCGCCGCGCGGCACGAAGACTGGAAGGTCGTGTTCCTGGAGAATCGCGGCCAGGCCTTCGGCGTCTGGCGCGAGCCGTTCGTGGACCTGCGCGTGCCGCTGCTGTTCAACCTGCGGCGCGACCCGTTCGAGAAGGCCCAGCACAATTCGAACACCTACAACGACTGGGCCATCGACCGGGTCTTTGTCATCGTGCCGATCCAGGGACTGGCCGCACAATTCCTGCAGACCATGAGGGACTATCCGCCGAGCCAGTCGCCGGGCTCGTTCAACCTGAGCAAGATCGAGGAGAGATTGCGGGAAACCACGGGATCGCGCTGACCGCACAGGCGGCGCCGCGCGCAGCGCTGCGCCCTGTGCGCCGCGCATCCGAAACATGAAGTTGGACGCGGGAGGAAGCAGTCAAAGGAGCCAAGCATGCGGTCCATTCCGAAGACAAGGCAGGCCATTCCCATTGCCGGCATCGCGCTTCTGAGCACCACGGCGATGCTCGCATTCGTTCAAGCGGCGCCGGCGGCGACACCCGATCGCGGCGCTGCCGCGGCCGGCGACATTTTCAGAACCATGTCCCTGGCCGAACCGGCGCAGACGCGCAGGGTGTCCACGACTCGACCCGCTGCCCGCCGAACGGTGGTCACGACCCGGCAGGTCTATCGCAGGCCCGTCGTCCGCAGAGCCGCCGTGGTTGCGGCACGGCCGGCCGTCACGGTCCGGCCTGCCGTCTATGGCGACTATGGCCGGCCGTTCTTGGCGGGCAATCCCTTCTGGTGGAGCCGCCCCGGCCTTTATACCGGCGCAGCCGTTGCCGATCCCGTGCTTCGCGGCCCGGCCAGAATCGTGCGGGTCGGAAGCTGGGTGCGCCCGCGCGACTATTGGTGGCAGCCCGGCGCTGCGATCGCCGCGGGCGTCGCCTTCGCGGCCTGGCCCGCAGCCTCGGCCTCGGTCTGGATCGGCACGGCGCCTGCGGCAAATCTGTGCTGGTACCGGACCGTCCCGTTCTGGTGGTGGGGCGGGTTCTGGGATGTGTGCCAGCCCGCCGGGACGGCGGCCTGACCCTGCCTGCGCGCTGACCAGCGCCGGAAAAAACCGGGCGCAATCGGCAGCGATGCGCCCGGCATGCGCCGCCGGGCTCACTGCCAGCCCGGCACGCCGCGCATGTCGGGCAACGTATGCGCGATGCCCTTGTGGCAATCGATGCAGGTTTTCTCGCCGGTGAACAGAAAACGCTGATGCGCCTCGGCGGCACGCGGCGCCTGCTTGCTGATATCCATCGATTGCGCGCCGTGACAATTGCGGCATTCCAGCGAGGCGTTGGCCTTCAGCCGCCCCCATTCATGCAGCGCC
>JAEWCJ010000139.1 GCA_023390695.1 Pseudomonadota bacterium
CCTTGTCCGGCATCGACGGTTTCGAAGCGACGCGCCGCATTCGTGCGCGCGCCGATGACAGGAGAAAGACGCCGGTTATCGGGATCAGCGCGCATGCAGCGGCGGACAACGAGGCGAGGGCGCGTGAGGCGGGGATGAACGCCTATCTCGTCAAACCGGTGTCGCCGCAGGCATTGGCGGAGGCGTTGAACAAATGGCGGAGTAACGTCGCGCCGAAACGCAAGGCTAGGTGATTCGGGCGGCGCCTTCGACGATCCGTACAACGTCCGCCATCACGCGGTTGATGTCGAAATCCTTCGGTGTGTAAACGGCGGCGACGCCTGCGGACTTCAGCTCACGCTCGTCTTCCGGCGGAATGATGCCGCCGACCACGACCGGCACTTCGGCGATGCCGGCCTCCTTCATGCGCGCGACCACGTCGCGCACCAGCGGCACATGGCTGCCGGAGAGGATCGACAGACCAATCACGTCCACCTTCTCGTCGATGGCGGTCTTGACGATCTCGGCCGGCGTGAAGCGGATGCCGCCATAGACCACGTCCATGCCGGCGTCGCGTGCGCGCACCGCGCACTGCTCGGCGCCGTTGGAATGCCCGTCGAGGCCGGGTTTGCCGACCAGAAATTTCACGCGGCGGCCGATCTTCTGCGACACGCGTTCGACTTCGGCGCGTACGGGGTCGAGCTGTTCGCCGCCGACCTGCCGCGCCGCCTTCGGCACGCCGGTCGGCGCACGGTATTCGCCATAGATCTCGCGGAACACCGCCCCCCATTCGCCGGTGGTGACGCCGGCTTTCGCGCAGGCAATGGAGGCGGGCATGATGTTGGTGCCTTCCTTCGCGGCGGCGCGCAGATCTTTCAGCGCGGCGGCGACAGCCTTCTCATCGCGCGTGGCGCGCCAGGCTTGCAGCCGCGCGACCTGCTCTTCCTCCACTTCCTGCGGGACCGTGAGGATGGCGTCCATGCCGCCGGTCAAGGGCGACGGTTCGGTCTCGGTGAATTTGTTGACGCCGATAACGGCAAGATCGCCGCGTTCGATCGCTTCCAGCCGGGCGGTGTTGCTCTCGACCAGTTGCTGCTTCATGTAGCCCATCTCGACCGCGGCCACCGCGCCGCCGAGCTTCTCGATGCGGGCGAGTTCGTCCTTCGCCGCGCGCTTGAGCTGGTCGACCTTCTTCTGCATCTCGACCGATCCGTCGAAGATGTCGCCATATTCCAGGAGGTCGGTTTCGTAGGCGAGGATCTGCTGCGCACGCAGCGACCATTGCTGATCGAAGGGGCGCGGCAGGCCGAGCGCCTCGTTCCAGGCCGGCAATTGTACGGCGCGGGCGCGCGCCTTTTTCGACAAGGTCACCGCCAGCATTTCAAGCAGGATGCGGTAGACGTTGTTCTCCGGCTGCTGCTCGGTGAGGCCGAGCGAATTCACCTGTACGCCGTAGCGAAAGAGGCGCTGCTTCGGGTCATTGATGCCGTAGCGTTCGGCGGTGAGCTCGTCCCACAATTCGCAGAAGGCGCGCATCTTGCAGATTTCGGTGATGATACGCATGCCGGCATTCACGAAGAAGGAAATGCGGCCGACCACCTCGCCGAACGCTTCGCTTTTCACTTCGCCGGACGCCTTCACCGTATCGAGCACGGCGATGGCGGTCGCGAGCGCATAGCTCAGTTCCTGCACCGGCGTCGCGCCTGCTTCCTGCAGATGATAGGAGCACACATTCATCGGATTCCATTTCGGCATTTCGGAGGTCGTGAACAGGATCACGTCCTTGATCAGCCGCATGGAGGGCGCGGGCGGAAACACATAGGTGCCGCGCGAGAGATATTCCTTGATGATGTCGTTCTGCGTGGTGCCGGTGAGTTTGGCGCGCGGCACGCCGTTCTCGTCGGCGACGGCGATATAGAGCGACAACAGCCACGCCGCCGTCGCGTTGATGGTCATCGACGTGTTCATCTCGCCGAGCGGGATTTCCTGCAGGAGCGCCCGCATATCGCCGAGATGGGAAATCGGAACGCCGACCTTGCCGACTTCGCCGGCGGCCAGCGGATGGTCGGAATCGTAACCGGTCTGGGTCGGAAGATCGAAGGCGATCGACAGTCCGGTCTGGCCCTTCAGCAGATTCTGCCGGTACAGCGCGTTCGATTTGTCGGCTGTCGAATGTCCGGCATAGGTGCGGAAAATCCAGGGCTTGTCGCGTTTGGGCGTGTCGTTCATTCACTCTCCGACCCAGACCTGAAGCAATCAGCGCTTAATCAACCCGATAATCACAAGAAGAATGACCGCGCCGATCACCGCGTTGATGATGGCGGCAATGATCCCGCCTCCGATCACAATACCGAGACGCGGCAGGAGCCAGCCGGCGATGAACGCGCCGACAATGCCGACCACGATGTTGCCGATCACGCCGAAGCCGTAGCCTTTGACGATCAGTCCGGCGAGCCAGCCGGCGATGGCGCCGACAATGAGCCAGACAATCAGACTCTCGATCCCCATTCGCGTTTCTCCCCAAGTGATGTGCGGGAGCACGCCTAAGCCCAGCCCCCGCGGCTTTTGCAT
>JAEWCJ010000150.1 GCA_023390695.1 Pseudomonadota bacterium
ATATTGGTCGGTCCAGATGCCGAGAAAGATGCGGATCAGCGAGCCGGTGAGAATCGGCGTTCCGACCAGAAGGCCGAACTGCGTTTCGTTAAGGCCCAGGTCTTCTTTGATCTGAATCCCGATGATCGAGAAGATCGTCCAGACCGCGAAACAGACCGTGAAAGCGATCGTGGACATCCAGAGGGCGGTGCTCTGCCCCTCGGGAGGAAGCGATTGCGCTTTGGCTTGCATAAGAACCCCCAGCTGGTGGCGGCAGTTGCGCTGCACACACAACCGAGCAGCTGCGGGAGAAACTTACTTTGAGCTATCTCAATTCTAGGCAGACATACTTTGTCGCAGCGAATGCGACTTATGGACTTGCTTCATAAGAACGTCATGCGACCGGACATGAATCAGAAGGAGACGCGCCGTCTCAACGGCGCGTCTCGGAATCGTGTTTCGCGATCGGGAAATTCCGGATGCGCCAATGAACATAAGCGGCGCAGAACGCGCGGACATATCCGGCATTCTGCTGACCGCTCTGCGCTAGATTGCGTTGTCTGGACGATACCGGCGCACCTCAAGGGTGACAGGCATTTGCAGACATCTCCTGCGCGCAAGCCAGCCGTTCGCCCGCAGGCAAGATCTTGTGCACGGTGAGCCATTCCTGCAGATCAGGCGCAGCAACGGGGCATTCGTCCGCCAGACCGGCGGAGAAGATGCGCCAATGATCGAGATTGCGGGACGGAACGCCGACGATGGCCGGAACCTCCCGCTCCACCGCCAAGGCGATGACATCGCGCAGCCCCGATCCTTCGAGCTCGACCTTGCCGAACTTGTTGAGGATCAGAATGTCCGGATTTTCCTGCAAGGCGCCCATCAGCAGCCCGATCGCCTGGGCAAAGACCGCGCGGTCCAGGCGGCATCCTTGCGTATCATGACCACGATCTTCCGACATTTTCAGCGTGGTCGACGAAAACAATTCTTCGACAATCATGTCGCATTTTTCAGGATTGCGCTCGAAGGAATTGAGCTGAACCAGCCCCGCCACGGCAATGCCCGCGGACCTGAGCGAATACCCCACGTCGGCCAGAAACCGGTCGGCGGCCAGTCCATCATTATAGACCACGGCCAGAAGCGGGCGTGTCATGACCTCATCCATGCAGCATTGCCCTCAAAAATCGCACGCGCAGACGCGCCGGCCCCATTCGGAAGTTCAATGCGGTACACCCGATGCCCCCAAAACTGCCTTGGTCTGTTCGAAGCGGCGAGCATTCGGACAAAATTCCGGTATGCGCTCAATGCGTCCATGCTCCCGCCCCAGCCATGCGCTGCAGATGTCGCCATTCGGACAGGCCAGGCAGGCGCGCATCGAGACCGTGAAGACGGAACCAAACCGCTCCTGCGCCAGAATGGCCGGATCCAGGCCGATGCGCGACAGCATGGTGGACATATTCTCGATTTTCCGATCAATCCGCTCAAGAACCGACATGATCAATCTCCTAGAGACCAGATTCCTGGAGCGTGGTTCTCCTGTCTTTGTTCCAGCGCAAGGAGCCGGCACCGGCGGACCCGGCGACACTGACACTATTGCCGCTCCTCAGCCGGCCATCCTCCGGGCCCCCGGGCGATAACAGCCCGGGCGGATGCTTCCTTTGCAGGGATCGCGGCCTATATCTTATATATATTGTGTAGCTGGTGCCGCGGTCGAACCTGAATCTCTTCTGGCGGATTGTCATCGCGGAAGAACGCATCGCCGGGATTCCAATCATGCATTTCCGCGCTTTCTGGCTTCTTCTGGGACTTTTAGCCACTGTCTGCGGCATTATCGGCGCGGTCCTGCCACTCGTGCCGACGACGCCGTTCCTGCTGGTCGCCGCCTACGCCTTTGCGCGCTCGTCGCCGCGCCTTCACGACTGGTTATTGAATCATCCGCATCTCGGACATTTCATCCGCAACTGGAATGAGCACCGCAGCATCGATCCCGGCGCAAAGACCGCCGCCGTCGGCATGATGGGCGGCGCCTTTGCGCTTTCATGGGTGACCGGTATTTCAAGCACGCTCCTGACCATTCAGGCTGTCGTTCTTGGCGCCGCAGCCTTGTTCGTATTGACGCGCCCATCCACGCCGGAGACTTGAGAGACCCGCCGCTCCGCATGGCTGGCTTGGCTGAAAACGCAGAACGCGAAAACAGCTCTGTCGTGCCGGCGCCTGCATCGCGAAGATATTGATTGTGGATGCCGTGATGGCGCAGCCGTTTCGGTAACCTGCGGCGCGCTGTAGCCGCGCGCACGACGGCACGGCTCAGACGTGCGGCAAATGCCGGCGGTGACAAGGACCCGCGGCTCCTATTGCCTCTAAAGTCGCACAGCCCGTTAAGGCCATCGCGATCTCAAGCTCGGCGCGCAATATCCGCACGACATGAGACACTCCGATGGCGCCCGCCGCCGCAAGGCCGAAAATATACGGCCGTCCGATCAGCACGGCTTTCGCACCGAGCGCCAGCGCCTTCAGGATATCGCTGCCGCGGCGGATGCCTCCATCCAGCAAAACCGGCGTTCGGTCCCCGATCGCTTGCACGATGTCCGGCAGGACATCGATTGTCGCCGGCTGCGTATCCAGCACGCGGCCGCCGTGATTGGAAATGATAATGCCGTCCGCGCCTTCCGAGACAGCCCGGCGGGTATCCTCCGCCGTCATGATTCCCTTGATGAGGATGGGCAGCGTGGTCAGCGACCGCAGCCACCTGACGTCCTCCCATGTTGGCGCAGCCGCAAGCAACGGCCCCCCCAGCAACAGCGTATCGGCTCCGTCGCCCCGCCCCCGTTGAATCGGCATCGTCCGCAGATTGACTGCCTCCACGCCTTCGGGAAGCGTAAAACCCGCACGCTGCTCGCGATTGCGCGGGCCGCTCACTGGTGCATCCACCGTCACCACCAGCGCCCGATAACCGGCAGCTTCCACCCGGCGAACCAGGTCGCGCGTGAAATCGCGGTCCGGCTGAATGTAAAGCTGGAACCAAAGCGGCGCCGTGGCCTCGCGCGCAATGCCCTCAAGATGTGTGCTCGCCTGCGTGCTCACGACCATCCCGGTTTGCATCGCGGATGCGGCCAGCGCGGTCGCCATTTCCCCGTCGGGATGAAAGAGCTTCTGATAGGCGACAGGCGCGAGGAAAACCGGCGAATTGAACGAATGCCCGAACAGATCCAGCCGCGTGTTTCCACCCGTCAGGTCCGCAAGCACCCGCGTGCGCAGCGTCAGGCGCTGAAAGGCGGCACAATTCTCGCGCAGGGTCCACTCGTCCGCCGCCCCGCCGGATACATACGCCCATGCCTCTTGCGTCAGCCTTTCGCGGGCGAGCGGTTCGTAGTCGGAAACCGATGCGACTGCCGGGGAAATCCGCTGCAGTTTCGGCAGCGGTGCCGTCATTGGCACGATGTTGGGGTGTGCGCCCGTCAAGTCACCGACCAGTCCCGCAGGAGATTGTGATAAAGGCCCGTCAGCCGCGCAATCGCCGGATTGTCAGGCGACTGGGAGCCGAGCGCCTGGATGGTGTCGTCGAGTTCAAGCAGCATCGCGCGCCGGTTGCCCTCACGCACAAGGCTTTGAATCCAGAAGAATGCCGCGAGGCGCGCACCGCGCGTCACCGGAGTCACCTGATGGAAGGTGTTCGCCGGATAGAGAACCATATGTCCCGCCGGCAGCTTGAATTTGTGGCGCGCGATCTCTCCCTGCACCACAAGCTCGCCGCCGTCATATTCATCGGTTTCACTGAGAAAAAGCGTGGCGGAGAGATCGCCGCGGATCCGCACCGGCGTGCCCGGCACGCTGAAAATGGCGTTGTCGATATGATCGCCATAAGTGCCGCTGTCGGCATATCGGTTGAAGCGGGGCGGCAGCACCCGCAGCGGCAGGGCCGCCGCGACGAAGCGGCTGACCGTCCCCAGCCGGTCGAGAATGAACGAGCCGATCTGGGCGGCCACCGGATCGTCCTGCGCAAGCTGCTGGTTCGCCTTGACGCGCGCCGCCACATGGCCGGCCGTATGGCGCCCGTCCTGCCACACCGCCTGATCCAGCATCTCGCGGCAGCGACGCACCTCGTCGGGCGTCAGCACGCCGGGAATTTCGATCATCATGTGCAGCACTCTCCATTCACACGCAGAGCCCCGGCCGCTATGCGCGGCCAGGGCTGCAATCGTAATCGCCGATCAGAACTTGAAGCTTGCGCTGATGCGGAATGTGCGCGGCGCGCCGAGCTGGGCCTTGCGGGTCGACCAGTTCAGCGACGACGCGTAGGTCTTGTTCGTGATGTTGTCGACATTGAAGCGAACGACGATGTCCTTTGTGACCTCGTAGGAGGCCATTGCATGGAACACCGTATAGCCCGGCAACTCGCCGAAACGTCCGTTCGGGATGATGCGGAGCGCATCGTCGGGACGCCCCACCCAGGACGCACTGGCATAATTCAGACCGCCGCCGATCGTCCACCCGTACGGCAAGCGATAGGTGGTCCAGAGGTTGGCGGTCACGTCGGGGGTGAAGGCCAGCTCATTCCCGTTGACCGTTGTGTACGTGCCGAAATCGGCCGCATTTGCGGCCCGCAAGGCATCGTTCAGCTCGGAACTGATCTTCCGCTCGCTGTCGAGGAAGGCGATGCCGCCGAACACCTGCCAGTTATCGGTGATGTAACCGGCCGCGCTCAGCTCGACGCCCTGCACCACCTGCTCATGATAGCCGAGGAGCTGGTTGGCATTGACGGCAACCGGAACGTTGCTCTTCTCCGTACGGAAGAGTGCGATGGCTGTCGACAGCCGCCTGTTGAAGAAATCCCATTTCACGCCGACTTCGTAATTGTCCGCGCGAACCGGCTTCGCGCCCATCACCAGGCCGGGGAAGACCTGATCGTCGGCGGTGCGGGAAATATCCGCGTTGGACAGGAACGATCCCGGCGGCTGATGCGAGACGCCATAGGAGACGTAGATGCTGCCGTTCTCGACCGGCTTGTAGACGAGGCCGATCTTTCCGCCCAGTGTCGTCTGGC
>JAEWCJ010000209.1 GCA_023390695.1 Pseudomonadota bacterium
CGAGAACAGCGACGTCAGGCATCTGGAGCCGCGCCGGCCGGACTGGGCCGGCGGATTACGCGCCACATGGACGCCGGGCGAAACCGCCGCCCGTGCGCGGCTGGCGGAATTCCTCGATCACATCCGCGGTTATGCGGCTGACCGCGACCGGCCGGCCAGGCTGTCGACGTCGCGCCTGTCGCCGCATCTGCATTTCGGCGAGATCAGTCCGCAGGATATCTTTCATGCGACGCGTTTCGCCGCCGAGGACGGCCGTATGCCGGCCATGGATGCCGAGAAATTCCTCAGCGAACTCGGCTGGCGGGAGTTTTCCTATTACCTGCTGCATCACTTTCCCGATCTCGCGACGAAGAATATCCAGCCGCGTTTCGACGGCTTTCCGTGGCGCGAGGACGAGACAGGCCTGACGGCATGGCAGAAGGGCCTGACCGGCTATCCCATCGTCGATGCCGGCATGCGCGAGCTCTGGCACACCGGATGGATGCATAACCGGGTGCGCATGATCGCGGCGTCGTTCCTGATCAAGCATCTGCTGATCGACTGGCGTCGCGGCGAGCAATGGTTCTGGGACACGCTGGTCGACGCCGATTCCGCCAATAACGCGGCGAACTGGCAATGGGTCGCGGGCTCCGGCGCCGACGCGGCCCCCTATTTCCGGATATTCAATCCGGTGCTGCAGGGAGAGAAATTCGATCCGGACGGCGCCTATGTGCGCCGCTGGGTGCCGGAACTTGCACGTCTGCCGAACTCATTCATCCACAAGCCGTGGAAAGCGACGCCGCTCGAACTGGCGGACAGCGGCATTGTCCTTGGCGAAACCTATCCCGCTCCCATTGTCGATCACGACGCCGCCCGCAGACGCGCGCTCGACGCACTGCAAGCGATCAAGGGGGCCTGAATCAGGCCTTCTTCACATTGACGATCAACACCGCGCCGGCGCACAGCGCCATGCCGGCAATGGCCGCCAGATTGAGACGCTCATCGAAGAGCAGCCAGGCCAGAAGCGCGGTGGTCGCGGGCACCAGATAGAACAGGCTTGCGACATTGGCGGCCGCGGCACGGCGGATCAGCCAATACATCAACCCCACCGCGAAAATCGAAAGCACGATCACCAGCCAGGCCATGGCCAGCACGAAGTCCGTCGTCCAGCGGATGCCGCCGGTTTCGAACATCCACGCTCCAGCCAGGAACAGCGCCGTCGCAGCCGCGTATTGAATGAGATTGCCGGACCGCCAGTCGATCGCCCCGCCATGCCGCTTCTGGTACAGCGTCCCGACGGTGATCCCGAGCAACGAGACAGCGCTTGCGGTCCAGCCAAGCGGCGTCCCGGCCCCGAAGATCGTGCGATCGTTCAGCACCAGCAGCACCCCCAGCACGCCGAGCGCAAGACCGCCCCACTGCCAGGGCGTCACCTTTTCGCCGAGCCAGCGATTGGCGAGTGTCGCCATCAGCACCGGCTGCAGGCCCGGCAGCAGCGCGGAAATGCCCGCCGGCACCCCTTGCGCAATCGCGACGAATACGCCCCCGAGATAAAAGCCGTGAACCAGGATGCCGGTTACGATGCTGTGGCCGGTTTCCGCCCAGTTCGGCCAGCGCGGCCGAGCAGCCAGCACGATCACCGCAAGAATGATCACGACCGCCGCCATGCGGACCCAGAGAAAGGTCAGCGGTTCGGCATAGGGCATGCCGTATTTGGCCGCGACGAAGCCGGTGCTCCACAGGAACACGAACACCGCAGGCGCCAGACGCGCAATCAGGTTGTTGGAGAATTCCGGCATCGTTGCCTGTGGATACCGGATTCACCGGAGCCACGATAGTCCTGCGCCACGCAGACGTGCGTTGCGCGTTCAGCCGGCGATGGCTCGTTCGCGCGCGCAGACCGGGACCAGCGATGGCTCGACGCGGTTGCGGCCATTCTCCTTGGCGCGATAGAGCGCGAGATCGGCCGACTTCATCAACGCCGCCAGATCCTCACCGCTGGTTACGGCGACGCCGACGCTGATGGTCACCCGCAGCGGCGTCTCATCCGGCCTGAACACCGCGGCCGCGATCGCCACACGCACCCGCTCGGCGACTCCTATCGCATTCCGCAGCGAGGGCTGCTGCAGCAGGCAACCGAACTCCTCCCCGCCCAATCGCCCGAAAACATCGGCGGGGCGGACCGCCTCGGTGGCGATCGCGGAGAATTCCTTCAAGACGTTGTCGCCCGCATAGTGACCATAAGTGTCGTTGATCGATTTGAAATGGTCGATATCGAACAGAAGCAGCGCCACGGGATCGCCGTTCACATTCGCCCGCCGCAGCAGACGCTCGGCCTGTTCGATAAATCCACGGCGGTTGGAAATGCCGGTCAGCGGATCGATGAGCGCATCGCGCTTGTAGGTCATCGCGATGCGGTCGCGGGCCAGAGCGCCGAGCAGATAGCAAAGGCAGAAGGTGTTGAAGATCGTTTCGATGACGATCAGCGCTTCCCAATGATCCGATTCATCCTTGATGGCCAGCGACGGACCAAGCGATTCATAGAGCGGAACCCGCAGCGCGAATGCCACCGCATGCGCGATACACAGGGCAATGATCGGCCAACGAGTCGCGGGCGCCGGTTCCGGGACATGCCAGAGTTCGTAGACGTTGAGGATGGTGTAGGCGGACACGATCGCCGCCATCAGGATGATCTCGACGAAAATATCGCCGAAGATGATCTCGAACTGGCAGGCCGCCAGCCACACGATGGCGCCGGCCATCATCAGGGGCAGCGAGACCGGCCGTCCTGCGAAATTGCGGGTGCCGCCCCACAGGATTCCATAGGCCAAAGCCAGGAAGGCATTGCCGACCACAACCGACCAGAGGTCGGATATGGCGCCCTGCCCGTTGATCAGGACAGCGGCAATCGCACCGAGCAGAAAGGCGCAGCCCCAGAAAGCGAGTGCCGGAACGTCCCGGTGATACAACCAGGTCAGCAGCAGCAGGCCGCCCGAGACTGCGGCTGCCATAATCGTCACAAGAAACAGGGTATTGAGATCGAGCGCCATGTCGTCACTGCAGACGGCTCAGGTCGCCGCGTTGTCTTGATTGTATGTGCATCATCTGACAGAGAGTTTGCAGGATTTGCTAACATTTGACCCAATGCGGGCCGGATGTGCCTCGAATGGAGATTTCGGTATGGATGTACGTGCGGCAGTGGCGGTTGCGGCAGGCAAGCCGCTCGAGGTGACGACGGTTCAGCTCGAAGGTCCGAAGGCCGGCGAGGTCCTGGTCGAGATCAAGGCCACCGGGATCTGTCATACCGACGAATTCACATTGTCAGGCGCCGATCCGGAGGGCCTGTTCCCGGCCATTCTCGGGCATGAGGGCGCGGGCATTGTTGTGGATGTCGGCCCCGGCGTGACCTCGGTGAAGAAAGGCGACCATGTCATTCCGCTTTACACGCCGGAATGCCGGCAATGCCCGTCCTGCCTGTCGCGCAAGACCAATCTCTGCACCGCCATCCGCGCGACGCAGGGTCAGGGCCTGATGCCGGACGGCACCTCGCGCTTCTCGATGGGCGGCCAGAAGCTGCATCACTATATGGGCACCTCGACCTTCGCCAATTACACGGTGCTGCCGGAGATCGCGGTGGCGAAAATCCGCGAAGACGCGCCGTTCGAAAAGGTCTGCTATATCGGCTGCGGCGTCACCACCGGCATCGGCGCGGTGATCAACACCGCCAAGGTGCAGGCCGGCGCGACCGCGATCGTGTTCGGCCTCGGCGGCATCGGACTGAACGTCATTCAGGGGCTGCGCCTCGTCGGCGCCGACATGATCATCGGCGTCGACCTCAACAATGACAAGAAGGCCTGGGGCGAGCGCTTCGGCATGACGCATTTCGTCAATCCGAAGGAGATCGGCAAGGATCTGGTCCCCTATCTGGTCGACATGACCAAGCGCGGCGCCGACCAGATCGGCGGCGCCGACTACACCTTCGACTGCACCGGCAACGTCACCGTGATGCGGCAGGCGCTGGAAAGCTGCCATCGCGGCTGGGGCGAAAGCATCATCATCGGCGTCGCCGGCGCCGGTCAGGAAATCACTACGCGCCCGTTCCAGCTCGTCACCGGCCGCGTCTGGAAAGGCACCGCCTTCGGCGGCGCCAGAGGCCGCACCGATGTGCCGAAAATCGTCGACTGGTACATGGACGGCAAGATCGAGATCGATCCGATGATCACGCATGTGATGCCGCTTGAGGATATCAATAAAGGCTTCGACCTGATGCATGAAGGCAAGTCGATCCGCAGCGTCGTGACCTTCTGAAGGCCCAAAGTCCGTGAAGAACAAAGCCCGGCGAGATCCCCGCCGGGCTTTTTCATTCATTGCAGGCCGTCGGCATCACGCACGCATCGCCTGAATATCCGCGGTGAAGACATGGACGCGCTGGCGGATCGTATCGATCTGCCGGGCAACCTGTCCGGCCGCCATGCTGAGCGAGTCGACCGCCTGCGCGGTGTCGCCCGCGATGGACTTGATCTCGCCGACCGAGGAACTGACGCGTTCCACGCCGGCGGCCGCCTGATTGACGTTGTGGGCGATGTCGCGCGCCGCCGCCGCCTGCTGTTCCACAGCCGCGGCGATGCGTGCGGAAAACTCGTTCAAATCGCGAATGCGCCCCGAAATGCCCTGGATCGCCGCAACCGAACGCGCGGTGGTGTTCTGCATCGCGTCGATCCGGCTCGCGATATCCTGCGTGGCATTGGCGGTCTGCCCGGCCAGCGCCTTCACCTCCTGCGCGACGACGGCAAAGCCACGGCCCGCCTCGCCGGCGCGCGCCGCCTCGATCGTCGCATTGAGGGCGAGCAGATTCGTCTGCTCCGCGATGGCGCGGATCATCTGCGTCACATTGCCGATTTCCTGCGCGACGGAGACCAGTTCGTCCATGGTGACGTTGGTCGTCTCCGCGTCGCTGACGGCGGCCCCGGCGAGCCGCGACGATTGCGCGGCGTTGCCGCCGACTTCGGAAATGGTGCGCGCCAAT
Organism: Pseudomonadota bacterium; assembly: GCA_023390695.1. The sequence continues at coordinate 5,006 of JAEWCJ010000209.1, forward strand.
TCCTCGCCCGCATAGGCGACGAGTTTCACCATCTGCGCGGTCTCGACCGTCGATTTCCCGACCGTCTCGGTCTGCGCATTGGCCCGGGCCGCCGCGGTTCCAAGCTGATCGGAATTGGCATGCATTTCGTTCGCTGCGTGGTGCAGGGCCTCGATCGATTCCGCCATTTCGCGCTCGAACCGCGCCAGCAGGGCTGCGGTCTCGTTGGCGCGCGTGGTCGTGCTGGCCAGTTCGCCCGCACGCAGTGACAGAACCTGCTGCAACTCCGCATTCGCCGCTTCCGCGGACTTGCGCGCATCCCCCATCTGCACGAATGCGTGACGAATGGCCGACCCGATCACAATAAGCATGACCGTTTCTATCAGCAGAACCGCGGCATGCACGCCGACGCGTGGATAGTCGGTGCCGCCCGGATACAGGGCCGACGGCAGGACGACGTTGAGCAGCAGGTGATGGAAGGCAATCAGTCCCGAGGTGAACAGCAGCACCCGCCAATCGCAGAAGCCCACCAGCAGGGCCAGCACCGCGAAATAGTAGAAATGCATTTCCACCTGCCACGGATGCCCGCTCATGGCATAGACGAGCAGCGAGGTTTGGCCAACCAGGGCGACGCTCAGCGCGAACGCAATGCGCGGTGTCGTGCTGTCCAGCCTGAGCAGCAGCCACGGCAATACGGCCAGTGATGCAGCAATCAATCCAACCGACACGATGTCGTGACCGAGCAGCCAGGCCACGGCCATCAGCACCGGCACATGCACAAAGCACAAAGCGATCAGTGCCCGCGCGACAATGCGCTGGAAGCCGTCGAGATTGTCCGCCGCGAAATTCATGATTGCACGCCGCCGACAAGACGCAGACAGGCCGCCAGCACCTGCGGATCGACGAGGAGGACCGCGCCCTTCCCCGAGAGCTGCGAGACATAGTCCGGTGTTTCCGGCATGACGACGACAATGAAGGGCAAGCCGCCGAAGCGGACAAGGCGCGCACCCGCCTCGGTGGCGCGGCTCGCGGCCGCGGCTTCCGACACCCATGGGGCGAACACCACCCCGACGCCGTTGGCTGGATCGCGCGGCTTCAGCCCCAGTCGGGCTGCACCGTACAGGCTGGCAAAGGCAAAACAGACAATAAGAAAGCGCTCCAGCCAGGGGCGGCAGATCATCAAGACGCGCACGAGACAGTTACCTGCATTCCATTTTCCAGACCGGTCTATGGAAGCAACACTAAGAAATTCTTAGGCATGCGCAGGCGGATGGGCACGCCCTTCACAATAACCGATAAGGCATTGACGCAAATAGCGTTTCTAGAAAACGCGGCGATTCCCGAAAGGATTGGGCGGCCTGCCAATTTTTAACCACAGGGGTCTGCGAAAGCCCGGCGTCCCAGTTTTCCCGCGCAATCCCCGGTTCCCGATGCGTCGTCTCGCATGCCTGCTGACTTTCTGCGTCCTTTTTGCCCCGCCGGCTCTGGCCGACCTGCGCATCACGCGTGACCATGGCGGACGCGTGGATGAGTACAAAGCCCGCTTTGCCAAGATCCGCGACAGCGGCGAGCGTGTGATCATTGACGGCATCTGCAATTCGGCCTGCACACTCGTGCTTGGGATCGTGCCGCTGAACCGGATTTGCGTGACCCCACGCGCCAGCCTCGGATTCCATGAGGCCTATCTCGACAAAGGCTGGACCATGGGCGTCAGGGTCGCCAGCGCCTCTGGCACGGCCGACCTCATGTCGCATTACCCGCAAAGCGTGAAGAACTGGATTGCGCGCAATGGCGGGCTGACGCCGCAGATGAAGCGTGTGAGAAATGGCCCCGACCTCTGGACCATGGTCGATTCCTGTCCCGACGAGTTTTGAGCCAGAAGAGTTTTAGGCCAACGGCGGCACAACCGGCCGCCTCCGTCACGAGGCTGCGGAACCATTCGCGCCGACTTTCCATTGTCTTGGGGGAGCGAGAGGTTTACATGATCGACAGACGCCAGCCTGACAACCGCCACCCCGACGAGATCTATCTGCAGCAGGCGCAGGAGGAAGATGCGCGCCTGCAACCCGACCCGGAGCTTGCGCTCAGCAGCGGCCGGGCGAACCGCGCGCAGATGTGGGTGGTGGCGCTGAGCGCCGCCGCCATTGTCGGCCTTGTGCTCTACGGCGTCAGCCGTACCCAGCAGGCCCCCGAGACTGCGGCGGCACCGCCGGCTCAAACAACCGGCGCGGCCCCCTCTGCCGAACAGCCCGTCGCGCCCGAACAGCCGGCGCAGGAACCGGGCAAACAGGGACCATCCGATTCCGCCCGCTGACGCTGATTATTCGACGCCGCTTAGACGCCGCTTACTCGAATTGCGGATCGACGGGGACGCGGTAGCCATTTGCAAGCCGGTTGGTTTCGTTGGCCATGCCGGTGACTGCCATCAATTCTCCGAACATGTCCTCGGTCATTCCCGCCTTGCGCGCTGCGGCGGTATGGCTGGCGATGCAATAGGCGCAACCATTGGTGACGCTGACCGCGAGATAGATCATCTCCTTCGTGAGCGGGTCCAGAGTACCGGGCGCCATCACCTCTTTCACGCTCTCCCAGGTGCGCTTGAGCAAGGCCGGGTCGCGCGCGAGATATTTCCAGAAATTGTTCACGTCCGGCACATTGCGGCTGCGCTTGATGTCATCGAACACCGCGCGCACCTGTGGCGAGGCATCCTCGTAACTGACGGAGGGGCGCATGACTGTCACGATCTCCCTTAGAATGAATAGCGTTTGCCGACCGCCGAGGGTGCCAACACCTCATCGCCAAATGCATTGGCGAGCGCGGTCATGGCGCGCCATCCGGTGCAATGGCCGGCGGCGATCGTCTTCAACCCGAATTGTTTGAGCCCCTCCACCGTCGGCGGAATCACCGCCTCGTTGGGCCCTGACAGATGCAGACCGCCCATCACCGCATGCAGCGGAACATCGGGGAAACTCGCGCGTGCATGGGTGAGCACGTTGACCACGCCGGCATGCGAACAGGACGTGAGCACGACCAATCCCTTGCCCTTCACATGCACGCCGAGCCAGCGCTCGTCGATCAGCATTTCGTCCGGCTCCCAGCTCTTGCCGTCCGATGTCCGCCGCACCTGTCCGGGATAACCGCGCTCAAAGGCGGTCACGCGTGGAATCTCGCCGCTGACATGGAACATGCCGTCGAGCAGCGATTGCGGCTCACGCGTCACCACCACCTTGGCGCCGAACGAGGTCAGCGCCTCCACGCCCGGGATGTCTTCCATCTGCCGGAGCCCGCCATTCGGCATCTTGACCGCACGGGTGTGGAACATGTCGGGATGCGCGTAATAGGGAATCTCCTTGCCGCCATTGCGGGCGCGGATCATGTTGAGCGCCAGCAGCATGGCGCCGGCATGATCCCAATGACCATGCGAGAGCACGATGCTCTCAACCGCGCCGATATCGGCGGCAAGCCGCGTGACGTTGCGCTCGAAGGCGTATTCCTCAGGCCCGGTATCGAACAACAAGGTGTGGCGCACGCCATTGCGTTCCGCCGTCAGCAGACAGGACAGACCATGCGCGGCACAGCACAGGCATTTCCCGCCCATCATGCGGATGCCGCGCCGCATCAGCCCGGCGCCTTCATGCTCGACATAAGCCGGCGTTGACGAAAGCATGTCGGTGACGTTGTCGACCAGGATCTGGACGTCCAGCCGGTCCACTTCGACGATTGTCATGATACGCCGCCGGTCGGCCGCTTATTGTCCGGGCACACCGATCGCCACCGGCCGCACCGGGGAGCCGGAGCCCCCCTGCGCGCGCAACGGCAGCACGATGGTGCAGGACAGCCAGACGCGATCGCGCACCATCTCGCCGAGATTGGCGTTCTGGATGTTGTAGATGCCGGCCTGCACCAGATTGTGGTGATGGATGGCGAAGGGCAAGCCCGGGGGTGTCCCCTCCGCCGGCTTCGCCTGGCCGGCCAGCATGCCCTCCGGCACCGGATCGGTGAACGGATTGTCGAGCGCGACCAGCACCACCTGCTTCTCCTCCAGATACTTCGCCGCGTCGAAAGCAAGTCCCGGCCCCTTGGTGTAATAGGTCTTGTCGGTGTCGGGATCTTTCCAGCCGTCGCCCCAGCCGGTGTAGATGTAGACGACGTCGCCCGGCAGCAGCCCGCGCTCATTCAGCCGCTGCACCTTCAGCATCTCCTCGATATGCGCCGCCGTCACCAGACTGCCCGGCGCCATCGGCTGTCCCTTGCCGACATGCGTCTTGGCGTCGAGCAGAATCGCGGTGGTGATGACCGGGGGCACTTTCTCGATACCGAGCTTCTGCAACGGCGAATCCGGCGACGGCTTCACCTGTTGCTGCGTGAAGCCGCCGTAATAGGTGGCCTTGTCGGAAGGAAAATCGCCCTTGCCGTCCCAGGGCTGCGGCAGCACGGCGAAATGCCCGAGCGCATCCATCTGCGTGCCTTGCGCGCCCGCCTCCCCGCTCACCGTCTCTTCGCCGTTGAACGCATGCCGCGTGCCGGGAATGCCGACGGTCGGCCGGTATTTATCGACCAGCGGCGTGCCGAATGGCGATTGCGGCATGGTGTTGGAGCGGAGGTGCGAGATTTCGTAGGATTTCGATTGCGGAGAGGCCAGATGCGGCGCGCAGCGCTGCCAGGTCTGCGTGCCGAGATTGTTGGCCATGCCGATCTCGTCGCCGGCCGGCCAACGGCTTTGCGCCTGCAACGGCGCGATCGACGCCAACACCAGTGCCAAAGTGATACCGCCGAGCGCGCCGGTCCTGTCCATATTACCACCCCATCAATTTCTTTGTGCTCACCTCATTGTCCTTGAGAAACGTTCGGTAGTCATCCCCTTTGATCACGCGCGGCTCGAGCGAAAGCTGCCGCGCCTTCTGCTGATGCTCCGGCGACGTGAGCGTCTTTTCCAGCGCTGCGGTGAGCGTCTCGCGCACGTCT
>JAEWCJ010000296.1 GCA_023390695.1 Pseudomonadota bacterium
CCGGAATCTGCTTAGGGCAGCCGCCGGATTCCGCCGGCATCGAGCCGCGCCAGCGCATCACTGATCCTGTCTCCCGCGATCCGCCAGTCGGGCACGATCTCGGCCAGCGGCACCAGCACGAAGGCCCGTTCCAGCACACGCGGGTGCGGCAGGGTCAGATCGGGCTCGTCGACGCTGCGGCCGGCGCAATCGATCAGATCGATGTCGAGGGTGCGCGGACCCCAGCGGGTCTCGCGCGCCCGGTCGCGGCCGAACAGGCGTTCGACCATCTGCCCGCGCGCCAGCAATTCGCGCGGCGTCAGCGCGGTCTCGATCAGGATGCAGGCATTGACGAAGGGCGGCTGGTCCTCCACGCCCCAGGGCGGGGTCAGGTAGTCGGAGGAACGCTTGCGCAGCCGCACCTCCCGGCCGTCGCAATAGGTATCGATCGCGCGGGCGATGGTGGCGCGGGCATCGCCGACATTGCCGCCGAAGGCGATCAGGGCCTCGGCGGGCGCGTCCCCGGTCACGTCCGCCGCGTGCGGGTGAGGGCGATGCCGACATCGGCGAAAGTCGCGGCAATCGGCGCGTGCGGCTTGTGCACGGTGATGCGGACGGCGGTGATCTTGTCGAATTTCGCCAGCACGGCATCGACGACGGCGCCCGCCGCGGCTTCGATCAGCTTGTAGCGCTTGCCGGTGAAGGCCTGCTGCGCGATGGCGACCACCTGATCGTAGGACACCGTCTGTGCCAGGCGGTCGGTGCGGGCGGCTTCCGACAGATCGATGGTCAGATCGAGATCGATGCTGAAGGTCTGGCCCACCTTGGCTTCATGCGGCATCACCCCGTGATAGGCGTGCAGCGTGAGTGCCTTGACGAAAATCGTGTCGCTCATTGGGCTGCCCCGATTGCCTCGCTGACCCGCAATGCCTGCACCGTCTCGGCGACGTCATGCACACGCAGGATCGCCGCGCCTTTCTGCACCGCCAGCAGATTCCCGGCGATCGAGCCGCCCAGCCGTTGCATCGGCTCCGACGGCACGATGTGGGAGATGAAGCGCTTGCGCGACAGGGCCATCAGCAGCGGCAGACCGAAGCGCTTGAAGTCCTCGAACCTTGCAATGGCTTGAATGCTCTGCTCGGGGGTCTTGCCGAATCCGATGCCGGGATCGAGCAGGATCATGTCGCGGGCGATGCCGGCGCGGTCGGCGATCTCGAGCGAGCGTTCGAAGAATGCCATCATGTCGGCGATGATGTCGATGCCGGGATCGGCCTTGACGCGGTTATGCATGACGATCACCGGCACGCGATACTCCGCCACCACGCGGGCCATGTCGGGATCGTGCTGCAGGCCCCAGATGTCGTTGGCGATCTGCGCGCCCTGTTCGATGGCCCAGGCGACAACCTTGGCCTTCATGCTGTCGATTGATACCGGCTTGCCCAGCGCGATGACCGGCGGGAGTATCGGCTGCAGCCGCGCGCATTCCTCTTCCGCCGAAATCGCCACCGCATTGCCATAGGGACGGGTGGATTCGGCCCCGATATCGATGATGTCGGCGCCGTCCTGCACCATGCGCGTCGCATGCGCGATGGCGATTGCGGGATCGACAAAGAGCCCGCCATCGGAAAAGGAATCCGGCGTCACATTGAGGATGCCCATGACCAGCGTGCGCCTGGCCGCCAGCAGGCGCGTCAGCGCCGACGGGCCTTGGTCTGCAGGCAGGCTGGACAGGGAACGGGCTGTGTTCATGGTCCAGCCGCTTTGCGCGGTCCCCGGGAGGGTGTCAAGCGCCCGCAGATAAGGGTCGCTAATACGATATTTTCAGCGGCAATTCCTTGGCCGCATCGATCCAGCGCCCGACCGTCTTGTCGGTGGGGACGAGCTTGACCATTTTCCGCTTCAGATTGGCTTCGCGCATCGCCGCCGCCAGCCGGGCGGGGTTGCGATGCTTCAGTTCGCGCACGGTATCGACGCCGCAGGCCCGCAGCAATTCGGCATAATCGGCGCCAAGCCCCTTGATGCGCATGCGGTCGGCCATGTTGGCGAGACGCAGCAATTCCTTTTCATCGATGCCGGTCTTCTCGGCGAGCAGCTTGCGCCCCTTGCTGGTGCGCGCGGCGTCGAGCAGTCTGCCGGTGGTACGGATGCCGATTTTGCGAAAAATAGCGACGGTTTCCGCATCGATCCCGTCGAGATTCTTGATCGGATATGAAACCGACACTTAGACGCCCCCTCAAACAAAGTCTCGCCGCGTGGTTCGCGGACTTATCAAATGTACTGGCTCAAACCCGGAATCGCGGCGACGACCTCGCCCACGGTATCCTCTCCCGCCTTTTCCCGGGCATAGGCCAGCAGGGTGCGGGCGACGCTCTGCACCTCGCCCATGCTGAGCCCGGCCGACATCAACTGGGTGCCGACACCCATGATGCCGCCCATCCCGAACATGCCGCCGCCTTCATTGGCCTGCGCGGCGGCTTCCGCACCGGGCATGCTGGCGAGCATGGCCTGCACCTTGTCGGCGGGGCCTTCCTTCAAAAGAAATGCTAAAATGATTCCGACCGCTTTTTCGGCGACGGCACGATCGATACCGACTTCGGCGACCAGCCGCCCAACGAGTTCGTCCATGATGGCCCCCTCCCGCACTGACGGCGAGTTATCCGCTATTGATAGTCAATTCACGCGGCGAGTAAAACACGTTCGCAAGCGTTTGTATTCGTGTGTGACACGATGGCCACTATCCTGTCATGCTTGACTTCGCACGATAAGGTGCAATGGAAGTTCCGACGCGATGGCTTTGCGCGGTTGACCGCGCGCCGCATCGGCAGAAAGATGCTTTAAAATCAGTGAGCTTCTCAGAGGTTTTGTAATGGCGAAATCGTCAAGGACGCCGAAGAGCGCGAAACAGCAGAAGACGGCCGAGTCGGCACCGGCGGCCAGCGCCACCTTGTCCTCCGAAATCGATCCGGCGGGGCAGATTTTTGTCGGCCAAAGCGAAAAGCCGGAACTGCTGACGCTCAAGCTTGCCAATCGTCACGGCCTTGTGACCGGCGCCACCGGTACCGGCAAGACGGTGACGCTGCAGGTGCTTGCGGGAGGTTTTTCGCGCGCCGGCGTGCCGGTCTTTGCCGCCGACATCAAGGGCGATCTGTCCGGCATCGCGACGATGGGCGAGCCGAAGGATTTCCTGGTGCAGCGCGCCGCCGGCATGGGCTTCAAATTCCAGCCTGACGAATTTCCTGTCATCTTTTGGGACGTGTTCGGCGAGCAGGGGCATCCCACCCGCGTGACCATTTCCGAGATCGGCCCGCTCTTGCTGGCGCGGCTGCTCGACCTCAACGACGTGCAGGAGGGCGCGCTCAACATCGCCTTCCGCATCGCCGACGAGGAAGGCCTGCTGCTGGTGGATCTGAAGGATCTGCGCGCGATCCTCAATTACATCGCCGAGCGTGCGCCTGAACTCACCACGCAATACGGCAACATCTCCAAGCAGACCATCGGCACCATCCAGCGCTCGCTGCTGGTACTGGAGAACCAGGGCGGCACCAAGCTGTTCGGTGAGCCGGCGTTGCAGCTCAAGGACTTCATGAAGACCGACCGCGACGGCCGCGGTTACATCAATATCCTTGCCGCCGAAAAGCTGATGGAAAGCCCGCGCCTTTACGGCACCTTCCTGCTGGCGCTGCTGTCGGAGCTGTTCGAGGAATTGCCGGAAGTGGGCGACCCGGAAAAGCCGAAACTCGTCTTCTTCTTCGACGAGGCGCATCTGCTGTTCACCGATGCGCCGAAGGCTTTGCTCGACAAGATCGAGCAGGTGGTGCGCCTGATCCGCTCCAAGGGCGTCGGCGTCTATTTCGTCACCCAGAACCCGCTCGACGTGCCGGACAAGGTGCTGGCGCAGCTCGGCAACCGCGTGCAGCACGCGTTGCGCGCCTTCACGCCACGCGACCAGAAGGCGGTGCAGACCGCGGCCTCGACCTTCCGGCCCAATCCGAATCTCGACACCGCCCGCGTTATCATGGAACTGGGGACCGGCGAGGCGCTGGTCTCATTCCTGGAAGGCAAGGGCACGCCGTCGATGGTCGAGCGCACCATGATCCGGCCGCCGGTGGCGCGCATCGGGCCGCTCTCGCCGGAGGAGCGCCGCGCGGTCATCGCCAAGAGTCCGCTCAAGGGCAAATACGACCAGGAGGTGGATCCGGAATCCGCCTTCGAGATGCTGCAGAAGCGCACGTTGGAAACCGCCGCACAGAAACAGGCGGAGGAGAATGGCGGCGGCGGCGGCATCTTCGGCTGGCTCGGCGGCCTTCTCGGCACCAACCGCAAGCGCGGCGAACGGCTGAGCACGACGCAGACCATCGCCCGCGAAGTCACACGCACGGTCACCAACCGCGTCGCCGGCCAGATCGCCGCCGAACTCGGCCGCAAGGTCGGCGGCCGCGCCGGCTCCTCGGTCGGCCGCGCCATCGTGCGTGGTACGCTCGGCGGGATTCTGCGGCGGTGAGGTATGCCCGCATCTGGCGCGGCCGCACCCGACGCGACAAGGCGGACGATTATGAGCGCTACTGGCGGGCAAATGGCGTCAAGCCGCTGCTCGACCGCGGCGCGCGGCGGGTCCAGATGCTGCGCGAGGATGGCGAGACGGAATGCGAGTTCGTGACCATCTCCTGGTGGGACAGCATCGAGGCGATGGGCGCGGGACCAGAGCCGCGCCGCACGCATCATCTGCCGCGCGATCCGGAATTTCTGCTCGAGCTGCCCGAGCATGTGCAGATTCTGAAATTGCTGGAGACGCAAGGCGGCATCTGAACTGATATTTTCCGTCATGGCCGGGCTCGTCCCGGCCATCCCGATAAGGGGCGCAGTGCCTCTCTGAGCGGGATGCCCGGCACAGGGCCGGGTATGACGAACTGAGAGGTTTGTCATGACATCAATAAGCGACGCCCTTCCGAAAGTCCTTGAGCGTATCGACGCCGATCTCGACAAGAGCCTTGCGCGCCTGTTCGACTTCCTGCGCCTGCAATCGATCTCGACCGACCCGGCCTATGCCGATCAATGCAAGGCGGCGGCGGAATTCATGGCGCAGGATCTGCAGAGCCTCGGCCTCGCCGCCGAAGTGCGGCCGACCGGCGGGCATCCGGTGGTGCTGGCGAAATCGGATGGCGGCAATGGCAACGGGCCGCGGGTTCTCTTCTACGGGCATTACGA
>JAEWCJ010000310.1 GCA_023390695.1 Pseudomonadota bacterium
TCTTGTAGCGGTTTTCCATCTGCCAGGATTGCGCGGCGCCCTTGGAGATGGTGGCGACCAGCCTTTCGACGTCGAGACCGGCGCGTTTGGCGAAATGCAGTCCTTCCGACAGGCCCTGCACCAGTCCGGCGATGCAGATCTGGTTGACCATCTTGGCGAGTTGGCCCGATCCGGGCGGCCCCATCAGATTGCAGGCGCGGGCATAGGCGGCGATGATCTTTTCGGCGCGGGCGAAGGGCTCGGCATCGCCCCCGCACATCACGGTGAGCACGCCGTTTTCCGCGCCCGCCTGTCCGCCGGACACCGGCGCATCAATGAAGTCGAAGCCGCCTGTCTTTGCCGCCTGGTACAATTCGCGTGCGATCTCGGCGGAGGCGGTGGTGTGGTCGACAAAGATCGCGTTTTTTTTCATGCCGGCGAAAGCGCCATCGGCACCCAGCGTGACCTGCCGCAAATCGTCGTCGTTGCCGACGCAGCACATCACGAAGTCCTGGCCTTCCGCGGCCTGTTTCGGCGTCTTGGCGCTCGCCCCGCCGAACTGGGTGGCCCATTTGTCGGCCTTGGCGCCGGTGCGGTTGTAGACCGTGACCTCATGGCCGCCCTTGGTCTTCAGATGCCCCGCCATCGGGTAGCCCATGACGCCGAGTCCGAGAAACGCAACCTTTGCCATTATATCCTCCCTTGAGCGCAATCCGCCGAGCTGACTGGCCGCAATTTGCGCGTTTAGGGGACAATAGACCGGCTCTATCCGGCCATAGCCCCTCGACGTCAATCGGGCCGTCAATGTGACGGCTTGTGTAGCCCCGTCAACCCGCCCTATCTAGACTTTATCAAATCATGCCGGAGACACGCGATGGCGACCACCAAAGAGCAGATTCTAGATCGCCTCGCGGCTGTGGCCGCGCCCGACGGACGCAAGGTCACGGAAACCGGCGCGCTGTCGGATATCGTGGTCAGCGACGGAAAGGTGTTCTTTTCGCTGAGCGTGGATGCCGCAGCGGTGAAAGCTTGGGAGCCGGTTCGCAAACAGGTGGAGGATGCGGTTCGCGCCATGCCGGGCATCAGTTCGGTCATGGTTGCCCTCACGGCCGAGCGGTCGGGCGGAAGCGGGCAGGCGGCACGTCCAGCCCCGGCGGCTGAGGGCGCACGGCCGCATCGCCATGCACCGGCCGGTCCTTCCGGCGTTCCCGGCGTCAAATCCATCATCGCCGTGGCCTCCGGCAAAGGCGGGGTCGGCAAGTCGACGACGTCGATCAATCTGGCGCTCGGCCTGCGCGATCTCGGCCTGAAGGTCGGTGTGCTGGATGCCGATATTTACGGACCGTCGCTGCCGAAGCTGCTCGCCATCCGGGAAAAGCCGCAGACGATCGGCGGTACGCGGCTGAAGCCGATCGAGCGCTACGGTCTCACCGTCATGTCGATCGGCTTCCTGATCGAGGAAGAGACGCCGATGATCTGGCGCGGGCCGATGGAGATGTCGGCGCTGACGCAGATGCTGCGAGAAGTGGCCTGGGGCGAACTCGACGTAATGGTGGTCGACATGCCGCCCGGCACCGGCGACGCGCAGCTCACCATGGCGCAGCAGGTGCCTCTGGCTGGCGCCATCATCGTGTCGACGCCGCAGGATCTCGCGCTCATCGACGCGCGGCGCGGCATCGCCATGTTCCAGCGCGTCAACGTTCCGATCCTCGGCGTGGTCGAGAACATGAGCTATTTCCTCTGTCCAGAATGCGGCACGCGTTCCGACATCTTCGGGCATGGCGGGGCGCGGCATGAAGCCGAACGGCTGAAAGTGCCGTTCCTCGGAGAAGTGCCGCTCGACATGTCGATCCGCGAAACTTCCGATGCCGGTCTGCCGATCGTGGCCACGCAGCCGGACAGCGCGCACGCGAAGATTTATCGCAGCATCGCCGAGAATGTCCGCAATGCATTGGCCGGTCCGGGCGCAACGCGGGCGGCGCCGAAGATCGTGATCGAGGCCTGACGCCCCATGAGCGAGTCGTCTGTCACGCTGCCTCCGGCGGCACCCGTCGTGTCGTCCGTGCGCCCGGCTTATTTCATCGCGGCCATCACCGCGCTTCTCGTCATGATCGCCGCGATCATGGGCGAGAGCATCTGGTTCCTCACCTTCGTTCATGTGATGTCCGGCATTTTGTGGACCGGCATCGATCTGTTCATGGGATTCGTGGTGGGGCCGGTGATGCGGCGGCTGCCGTTCGAGACGCGCCGCTCCGTGATCGGAATGCTGGTGCCGCGCACGTTGCTTCTGATGCCGACGCTGTCCATCATCACCGGCACCAGCGGGTGGTACCTGGCGCAGCGGCTCGGCTATTTCGAACTTGGTTATCCGGAATTCTACTGGGTCATGGGTGCCCTGATCATTCTCGCGATCCTGACGGTTCAGGGGCTCGGCTATCTGCTGCCGACCAATTACCGCGTCTATCGCGAAATGCAGAATGCCAAGCCCGACGCCGAGAAGATCGGACGCCTGATGCGCGGCTATGTCCGCGTCGTCGGCCTGCAGGGGCTGATGCAGGTGGGGATTGTCGTCATCATGGCGAAGTTCGGATCGGGCCTCTAGAAGTCAGTCTTCCGCCCACATGCGCAGCAGATTGGCGAGCGATTTCGAGATCAGATCGAACTCGTCACTCTTGCCTTCACGGGCGAACAGCTTCCGCCGCGCGGTATCAAGATCGAATAGCAATTCGCGCTGCGCGGCCTCGCGGATAAAGGAACGGGCCCATCCGACGGCGACATTGCGTTGCCCGCGCGTGACCTCACCGACGCGGTGCAGGCTGGTCGATGGATAGGCGACCAGGGAGCCGGCGGACAGCTTGATGGCGTCTTCGCCGGCGGTAGTTTCGATGATCAGTTCGCCGCCTTCATAGCTTTCCGGATCGTCGAGAAACAGCGTGAACGACACGTCGGTGCGCAGGCCTTGCATCAGCGCATCGTCGACGTGGCTGCCGTATTTCATTCCCGGCTCATAGCGCGCGAACAGAAGCGGCGTGAGCGCCTTCGGCCGGACGGCCATGCGAAAGACGTCGTTGGCGAGAATGCGTTCGCCGACCAGCGTCCGGGCCGCATCCAGCGAGCGATCCGACGCCTTGGCTTGCCGGTTGTCTTTCACAAGGCGTGCCGCGAAGCCGGCGGTTTCCTTGCCGTCCACAAAGCGTGCGTTGTCGAGGGCGTCCCTGACAAGACGCAGGTCATCTCCTGTCAGGATATTGGCGATGGCAATCTGCATAAATCGACTGTGCTGCAAGCACATCCTTCAGGCAATGGCGATATGCATGAATTTCCTGGAACAATTCAAAATCATGCCATCTGGACAATGACACCAGCAGGTTTAGGTTTCGCCAATCAGTCGATTGCACCGGTGATTGGAGACGTAACGATGAAAAGCAGGAGCAAACTCTGGGTCGGCATCGGTGCGTTCGTCGTTGCTGGGAGCGACGCCTCTGCGTTGCCGCCCGAGCAGCCGTCGGTGGCTTCGTACGATGTTCCTGCGGCCGGAAAATCGCAGCTTTATCTCGACGGCCATAGCCGTTCCGCGTTGCGCTTGGCGCAGGCTTTCTCGGTCGGAGCCGGCGGGGAAGCCGGCGAGGGGGGCGAAGGCGGCGAGGCGGGTATCAATGTCGAGGCGGCAGACAAGGATCCGGTCGAATACGGGATCGCCCTGCAGGTGATTGCCGCGCATTATCACGCCGGGCTTGCCGCATATGAGGGCGGGGAAAAGGAAGCCGGCGCGCAAATGTTCGCGCATGGGCTGTCCGAGGTCTATGTCGAGATGGAGGACGTGTTCAAACGCCGCGGTGTGACCGATCTCGGCAAGAAACTTGAAGCGGCGGTTGACGCGGCATCCGGAAACAAGCCGGTCGCGGAGGTGCGGCGCCGGGTGAAGGATGTCTACGCCGCACTGGCCGCGGCCGAAAAGTCCGCGCCTCAATCGACGGCGTCGCCGCAGGCCGTCAGGACGCAGGTTGCGGCGGAAATGATCGAACGGGCGGCTGCCCAATATGCGGTCCTGCAGAAGGATCAGAGCCTGGAGGCCTATCTCGACGGTCTGGGCTTCGCAATCGCCGCGCGGTCACAGGCCAAGCCGGTTCTCGCCTGGTTGCGGAAGGTCGATGGACAGAAGGAAAAGGCGCTGCGCAAGGCGCTGGCACTGGCAGACAAGGCCTATCCCGGTATCAAGCGGAAGACCTCGCCGAAGGTCAGCGTGCCGGATTTCCTCGCGGCAGCATCCGGGGCGAAACTGGCTGTTTCCGGGCTGAAATAAGCTGCTCGCATCGACCCTTTCGTAAAGTGACACCGAGTCAGTGATTTTTGGAACGCGGGCCTTGCGCGTGGAACGGCGCCGATTCATTGTAGCGTCGGTCTGGAAGCGACCGGCGGGGCCTAGGGAATAAACATAAGCGTGCTCGCGCCGCAGAATCCAACGGAGAGGAAGAGATGAAACGTCGGCAATTCATGACCGCGATCGGGGCGGGTGCTGCGGCCGCTGCGATTGCGAAGCCCGCAATCGCCCAGTCGATGCCCGAAGTGAAATGGCGTCTGACCTCGAGTTTTCCGAAATCGCTGGACACGTTGTGGGGCGGCGCGGACACCATCGCCAAGGCGGTGGCGGAAGCGACCGACAACAAGTTCCAGATCCAGACCTTCGCCGCCGGTGAAATCGTGCCCGGACTGCAGGCGGCCGACGCGGTGACCAACGGCACCGTGGAGATGTGCCACACCGCATCATACTACTATGTGGGCAAGGATCCGACCTTCGTGCTGGCATCGGCCCTGCCGTTCGGTCTGAACACGCGCATGCAGAATTCCTGGATGTATCAGCATGGCGGCACCGAATTGCTCAACCAATTCTACAAGAAGTTCAACATTCACGCGATCCCGGCCGGCAATACCGGCTGTCAGATGGGCGGCTGGTTCCGCAAGGAGATCAAGGACGTCTCCGATCTGAACGGTCTGAAATTCCGTATTGCCGGCTTTGCCGGACGGGTGCTGCAGAAAGTCGGCGTCGTGCCGCAGCAGCTCGCCGGCGGCGATATTTATCCGGCGCTGGAAAAGGGCACCATCGACGCGGCGGAGTGGGTCGGACCGTTCGACGACGAGAAGCTCGGCTTCCAGAAGGTCGCGCCCTATTATTATTACCCGGGGTGGTGGGAAGGCGGCACGGCGATCCATGCCTTCATCAATATCGACAAATGGAATCAGCTTCCGAAAAGCTATCAGGCCATCCTGCGGGGCGCCTGCGACACCGCCAATCTCTCGGTGACCGCCAAGTATGATGCGGTCAACCCCGCCGCGCTGAAGCGGCTGGTGGCCAGCGGCGCACAATTGCGCCCCTTCACCCAGCCGGTGATGGAGGCCTGTCTGAAGGCGGCCAACGAGGTTTACGCCGAAACCTCCGCTGCCAATCCGGACTTCAAGAAGATCTACGACAATCTCGTCGCGTTCCGTGGCGACGAATATCTATGGTGGCAGGTCGCCGAATATACCTTCGACACTTTCATGATCCGCTCGCGGACACGCTCCTGACGCCGCCGCGTCAGTTTGCCGAAAAAGGCCGGCCTGTGGGCCGGCCTTTTTTATTGCGCCGCGATCGAAGTCCGGATGTCTCGATGCCTTATTGAATTTTCGGCGGCTCGTCGAATTGCAGCGGCGGCAGATCCGGCATCTGGATTTCGATATTGATCTTTGAAGGATCCACGGCCGGGCCGGTGCGCTTGTAGTGCATCACCATGGAGGGAAAGGCGATCACCAGCGCTACCATGATGCACTGGATGATCACGAAGGGGACGGCGCCCCAGTAAATCTGTCCAGTGGTGACCGGTTCCATGCGCAGCTTGGTGACGCGATCGATATAGGCTTCGCGCGGGGCGACGGACCGCAGATAGAACAATGCGAACCCGAACGGCGGATGCATGAACGAGGTCTGCATGTTCACGCCCAGCATGATGCCGAACCAGATCAGGTCGATGCCGAGCCGCTCGGCCGCCGGGCCGAGCAGCGGAATAACGATGAAAGCA
Source organism: Pseudomonadota bacterium (assembly GCA_023390695.1). Next base: position 6,036 of record JAEWCJ010000310.1, read on the forward strand.
ATCTCGAAAAAGTCGAGGAAGAACGCGAGGATGAAGATGAAGATATTGACGAAGACCAGGAAGCCGACCTGTCCTCCCGGGAGGGATACCAGCAATTCCTCGACCCAGCGATGGCCGTCCACCCCGTAAAAGGTCAGCGAGAATACCCGCGCGCCGATCAGGATGAAGACGACGAAGGCCGACAGTTTGGCGGTGGATTCGCCGGCCTGCCGCAGCAGCGTCCAGCGCAGCCGTCCTTTCAGGATCGCCAGAACAAGCGCACCGACAGCGCCCATGGCGCCGCCTTCGGTCGGCGTGGCAACGCCGATGAAGATGGTGCCCAGCACCAGGAAGATCAGCGCCAGCGGCGGCACCATCACAAAAATGACCTGTTCGGCAAGCGCTGAAAGCAGGTTCATCCGAAGCAGGCGATTGAGCACCGCGATGGCGAAAGCGATGCAGACGCCGATCGACATGGTCAGGATCACGAAATCGGCGCCGGCGCGGACATCGGTGGTCTTCATATACAGATAGGCGCCAATTGCGGAAACAAGGACCACGATGGCCAGCGACAGGCCGCCGCGTTTCCCGCTGGGCTCCTTGTAGATGATGGCTTTGGCGGGCAGGCCGGGCGCGGCCTTCGGCTTGATGATTGTCACGAGGAAAATGTAGAGAGCGTAGAGTCCGGCGAGGACAAGTCCGGGAATGAACGCCCCCTCATACATATCGCCGACGGAGCGGCCGAGCTGGTCGGCCATGACGATCAGCACGAGCGAGGGCGGAATGATCTGGGCCAGCGTTCCCGATGCGGCAATGACCCCGGTCGCCACCTGCCGGTCATAGCCGTAGCGCAACATGATCGGCAGCGAGATCAGCCCCATGGAAATAACGGACGCCGCAACGACTCCGGTCGTCGCTGCCAGCAGGGCGCCGACGAAGATCACCGCATATGCGAGGCCGCCGCGAATGGTCCCGAATAATTGGCCGATCGTGTCGAGCAGATCCTCGGCCATGCCTGATCGTTCGAGGATGAGGCCCATGAAGGTGAAGAATGGAATGGCAAGCAGCGTGTCGTTGTTCATCACGCCGTAGACGCGCTCGGGAAGCGCCTGCAGGAAATCGGGTCGGAATAGGCCAAGCTCGATGCCGATCAACCCGAACAGCAGGCCGTTGGCGGCGAGGGAAAACGCCACCGGATATCCGAGCAGCAGAAACACGACCAGCGACGCGAACATGATCGGAGCCATGTTGTGGATCAGAAAGGCCAGCATCTTGGCGTCGTCCTATCCGTCAGTCGCGGGCTGACTTGAGTTCGGACACAATCCGATCGGCTTCCGCCTCGGCTGTGCTTGGGGCATGCGCGTAGGGGTCGCCGATCAGGCCGCGCATCACTGCGATGCGCTTGATCAGTTCGGAAATTCCCTGAAAAAACAGCAGGGTGAATCCGATCACGATCAGCGACTTGGCCGGCCATTGCGGCAGGCCGCCCGCATTCAGTGACTGCTCATTGATCGAGTAGGAGCGCATGAAGAAAGGCCATGACGTGACGATCATGACGATCGTCAACGGCAACAGAAACAGCGCGTGACCGACGACGTCGATTGCGTTGCGCACGGTCTTCGGCAGCATGGTGTTCACGATATCGATGCGGATGTGCTCGTTCGACAGTAAGGTCCAGGGCGAACACAGCAGGAAGATTACGCTGAACAATATCCACTGCAGTTCCAGCCATGAGTTGGACGAAGTGTCGAACACCTTGCGCACGGTGGCGTTGGCGGCGGAAATCAGGACGACAATAAGGACAAGCCAGGAAATCCAGCGCCCCAGGCGCGAGTTCACGGCATCGATGATGCGGCTCACCGCTAGAAATGCCTGCACAATCCCGGCGTCCCTCTGACTGCGGAGCGCGTCATCGCGCTTCTTCTGCGGGCTGCATGTCTTGCCCCCGGACAACAGCAATCAAGCTTAATCCGAACACGGGCGCGGGCGTCAATGAAAACTTGGTTTAATGAGGAGGGAAGCCTTAGCCGCCGGTGACGCTCATGTGCCGCTGCACGGCCGGCCGTTTGTGGCGGCGGTCGATCACGAAGTCATGGCCCTTCGGCTTGCGCAATACCGCCGCGTCAATCGCTGCGTGCAGCAGATCGTCGGCTTCGGAAGTGCGCAATGGGCCGCGCAGGTCGGCGGCATCTTCCTGGCCAAGACACATGTAGAGCGTGCCGGTGCAGGTCAGCCGTACCCGATTGCAGCTCTCGCAAAAATTGTGCGTCATCGGGGTGATGAAGCCGAGCCGTCCGCCGGTCTCTGCAACGCGCATATAGCGGGCAGGGCCGCCGGTCTTGTAGTCGATATCCTCGAGCGAATAGCGTTCGGCCAGGCGAGCCCGAACCATCGACAGCGGAAGATACTGGTCCAGCCTCTCTTCATCGACATCGCCGAGCGGCATAACCTCGATCAACGTCAGATCCATGCCGCGGCCATGTGCCCATTCCAGCAGATGGGGGATCTCGTCCTCGTTCACGCCCTTGAGCGCAACGGCGTTGATCTTGACGCTCAGGCCGGCGGCCTGCGCAGCATCGATCCCGGCAAGAACCTTGGCCAGTTCGCCCCAGCGGGTGACGGCGCGGAACTTGTCCGCATCGAGCGTGTCCAGTGACACGTTGATGCGCCGGACGCCGTAGCTCTTGAGCTCGGCGGCGTATTTGGCGAGTTGCGAGCCGTTGGTCGTGACCGTGATCTCGTCCAGATCGCCGCTCTCCAGGTGTCGCGAGAGCGAGGCAAAGAGGGTCATGATCCCGCGCCGCACCAGCGGTTCGCCGCCGGTCAGCCGCAGCTTGCGGACGCCGCGTGCAACAAAGGCGCTGCAGACCCGATCGAGTTCCTCCAGCGAAAGCAGGTCTGCTTTCGGCAGAAAGGACATGTGTTCGGACATGCAATAGACGCAGCGAAAATCGCAGCGATCGGTGACCGAGACCCGCAAATAGGTGATGGCCCGCGCGAACGGATCGATGAGGGCTGGACGCGCCCTGGTCTGGTCGAGATCGGTCGGGCGAATGGTCATTGCCGCTCCAATATAGGACTTTGAGGCGTCAGGTGAAACCCGTTCTGCAAACCTTCTAATATGGCTTTCCGCCCGGGGTGGGGTTATGA
>JAEWCJ010000314.1 GCA_023390695.1 Pseudomonadota bacterium
GCGCTTTACCGTTCGCCGAAGGAAACACCGCTGCCGTTCCGCGTCGCCATTTCCGGCCGCAAGAGCCTCATTCAGGATGTCGGCCTGCAGCTCAATCCGCAGAACGTGTTCAAAGGCCATCCGACGCGGCAAGAGGGCGGCGCGCCGGTCGGGCCGCAGGCACCCGGCGATCTGACCCGGTGGATGGGCGTTCCCTGGCAGGGCGACGCATTCAGTTGCCAGTCGGTGCTCACGCCCGATGGTTTCCCGACGCCCGTCTGGTGGCCGGCGCTGCTTCCGGTCGATGTTCTTCCCGAAGCCTTCTACGAGCGGATGATGCGCACGGATCTGCCGCTGGAAGAGCGTCTGCGCTTCTATCATTCGCGCGTCGCCTGGTCGCGCGGCGCCGCCGGCATCGGCCTGCATGTCGAGGCCGGTTACACCGACGGATTGCGCCGCATGATCGAACTCTGGACGCAGATGGGCATGGTCGTGCGCCGCGCCGGTCCCAAGGACATCCCCGGTGTGCCTTCGGAGGTCTATGTCGAGGTGCAGCGCGGCTCGATGGATCTTGCCGCGAGCGACATGGGCAAGAAAGCCAACTAGGCCGGAATGCATCAGATCGCCGTTCTGGGTGCGGGCATGGCCGGAATGGCCTGTGCCCGCACGCTGTTGCGACGAGGGCTGCGGCCCCTGCTGGTCGCGCCCGCGAGCGATGTCTCCTCTCGCGGCGAGACGCTGTCGTTTCGCGCGGCGCCGTATCTCGAGACGCTCGCATGGCACGAGTTGCTCGATGCGGAAACGGCGACGGCAGGCGAAGGCCGCTATTCGATCTGGGGCGGTCCGGCTTTGCGCCACGACACGTCGCAGCAGGAGGGCATGTCGGGCTGGCATATCGACCGGCGCGGTCTTGAAGGCCGCATGGCCGCCTCGCTTGCCGCCGATGGGGTGGAGCGCGTGACCGGAGAAGTGCGGCAACTCTCACGATCGCCGGACGCGGTGGTGCTTGAACTTGCCGATGGCTCTTCCGTCGCCACGCAGTTCGTCGTCGACTGTACCGGCCGCGCCTCGGTTTCGTCCGGTCCGGCTGCGCCGCTGCGCCGTCTCGACAAGCTGGTGGCGGTCTACGCCATCATCGCACTCGATGCCGATGTCGAAGTGATCGCGGCCACTCTTGTCGAAGCGGTCGACGCGGGGTGGTGGTACATGTCGCTGATGCCGGGCCGGCGCATGCTGATCGGCTTCTTCAGCGATTCCGATTTGCTGCCGGCAGGACTGCGCAAGGACGCGGCATTGTGGGCGGAGCTGGCGGCCGGCACGATCGCGATTGCCGCGCGCCTGTCCAGCCTGGGCATCGACCTCGCGTCGTTGCAATTGCAGTTCGCATCGGCATCGACGGTCACGGCGTCGCGGCTGGTGGAAGAGCGCATTGTCCGGGCTGGGGACGCCGCCAGTGCGCTCGATCCGCTCGGAGCGAACGGCCTCGCCACCGCTCTGTGGAGTGGAATCCAGGCCGCGCAGAGTGTTGCCGGCCTGCTCGGTCAGGATGCGACAGCCGCGTTACGATACGAACAGATGTTCCTCGAGGGCATCGCCTCGCATCTCGCCACGCAGAAGGTCATGTACGTGTCCGAGCGCCGTTTCGCCGACGCACCCTTCTGGCAGCGGCGGACTGGCCGGCCTTAATCGCCTCTGCCAAGCGGCAAATTTACCTCTGCCGGACAAAGATCGTTCCAACGGCGCGGGACTTGCTTCACTATATAAGAGCGAGCTTGGCCCGGTCGGGCCGGTTGCAAGCGACAGGTCGAGGATTTCCAGATTGCCGATCCGGTTCCGGTTGAATGGCATGCCGCGCAGTGTCGAGGGGATTTCGCCCACGACCACGGTTCTGGATTATCTGCGCGGCATCGAGCGGCTGACCGGTACCAAGGAAGGCTGCGCGGAAGGCGATTGCGGCGCCTGCACCATCGTCGTGGCGAAGCCCGGCGACGACGGAGCGCGGTACGCGGCGGTGAATTCCTGTCTCATGCTGGTGCCGCAGCTTGCCGGGCAGGATGTCCTGACCGTCGAAGGACTGGCGGCGCGCGACGGGCAACTGCATCCGGTGCAATCGGCTTTGGTGGACGCCGATGCGACGCAATGCGGCTTCTGCACGCCCGGCTTTGCGATGGCGATGTTTGCCTTTTCGCAGGACGGCGGTGCATCCGACGACGACGCCATTCATGAGGCGCTTGCCGGCAATCTCTGCCGTTGCACAGGCTACCGTCCGATCGTCGAAGCCTGCCGCGGGCTGCAACCGGCGCCGGCGGGGTGTCTGCCGGATGCCGCTGACGATACGGATTTGTCGCCGTCGAAGAGCGAGGCTTCCTATTCCAATGGAAGCCAGGCGTTCCATTCGCCGGCATCGCTCGATGCTCTGGCCGCGCTGCGAGGACAGCATCCCGAGGCCATCCTGCTCGGCGGCGGCACCGACCTCGGCCTGCGCGTCAGCAAGGAGCGTGAAGCCTTTCCGGCGGTGATCTGGACCGGCGGCGTGGCCGACCTGAAGACGATATCCGAAACCGGCGCCGCGCTGGAGATCGGCGCAGCGGTGACCTATTCACGTGCGCTGCCGCAGATCGAGAAACATTTTCCCGCATTCGCGGTGTTGATCCGCCGCATCGGCTCGCGCCAGATTCGCAATCTCGGAACCTTTGCCGGCAACCTCGCCACCGCCTCGCCGATCGGCGACACCATTCCCTGCCTGTTCGCATTGAACGCGGAGGTGGTGCTGCGTTCGCAGGCCGGCTCGCGCGCGCTGCCGGTCGAGGATTTCATCGCCGGCTATCGCAAGACGGCGATGCGCCCGGACGAATTCATCGAGCGGATTCGGATTCCGCTGCCTGGCGGTCGACGCACGTTCAAGGTCTACAAATTGTCCAAGCGCTTCGATCAGGACATTTCGACGGTCGTCGCCGCCTTCGGCATCGCGATTGAAAACAACATCGTGCGCGAGATGCGCGCGGTATTCGGCGGCATGGCGGCGCAGGCGGCACGCGCCCGGCATGTCGAGGCGGCGCTTGCTGGAAAACCATGGACGCAGGAGACGCTCGTCGACATTGACCGCATCCTTGCGCAGGATTTCGCGCCGATGACCGATCATCGCGGCAGCGCCGGCTATCGTCTGCGCGCGGCGGCCAATCTCCTGCGGCGGCTGCAACTCGAAACCTCCTCCGCGCAACCGGCACAGGTGTGGTCGCTATGACGGCACCAATCGCACGCATCCAGGGCGGTGCGCATGCTTCGGTCCGCCACGACAGTGCGGCGGGACATGTCAGTGGTACCGCGCTTTATCTCGACGACATCCCGAGCGTGCCGGGCGCTCTGGAGACGGCGCTGGTCTTAAGTCCGCACGCGCATGCGCGCATCCGGTCGATCGATTTCACCGCGGCGCTGGCGGCGCCAGGTGTTGTCGCCGCCATCACCGCGCGCGACATTCCCGGCAAGAACGATATCGGCCCGATCCGGCCCGACGAGCCGCTGCTGCCGCCGGAGGTCGTGGAATATGAAGGCCAGCCGGTGGTGGCGATTGCTGCCGCCACGCTCGATCAGGCGCGTGCAGCGGCGAGGCTCGTGAAGATCGACTACGAGGTGCTGCCACCCGTCCTCTCGGTCGAAGACGCCATCGCGAAGCAGCAGTTCCTGGCGCCGCCGCAGATCATGACGCGCGGCGATGTCGATGCTGCGCTGACAGGCGCCCGGCATCGCCTGTTGGGGGAATTGCGTTGCGGCGGGCAGGATCATTTCTATCTCGAGGGACAGATCGCCATAGCGACGCCGGGTGAAGGCCGCGACATGCACGTCTTCTCCTCGACCCAGCATCCGACCGAAATCCAGCATGGCGTCGCGCATCTCCTGGGGATTCCGTTCAATGCGGTGACCTGCGAAGTGCGGCGCATGGGCGGCGGCTTCGGCGGCAAGGAAAGCCAGGCGACGCTGATCGCCGGCATCGCCGCGGTGCTGGCCTGGAAGGCGAAGCGGCCGGTGAAATTGCGGCTGCCGCGCGACGACGACATGCGCGCCACCGGCAAGCGGCATCCCTTCCTGTTCCGCTACGATGTCGGCTTCGACGACAGCGGCACGATCGAGGCGCTCGATCTGATGCTGGCCGCCAATGGCGGCAATGTCGCCGACCACACGCCGGCGGTGCTGACCCGCGCGCTGTGTCACACCGACAATTGCTACTGGCTGCCCAACCTGCGCCTCACCGGCTATGCCTGCAAGACCAATACCGTCTCCAATACCGCCTTCCGCGGCTATGGCGGTCCGCAGGGCATGTTCGGCATCGAGACGATCATCGAGATCATCGCCCGCCATCTCGGCAAGACGCTGGAGGATGTCCGGCGGAGGAATTTCTACGGACACGGCCGCAACGACGTCACGCCCTACGGCATGACGGTCGAGGACAACATCATCGAGCGCGTGCTCGGCGAACTCGACCGCGATGTGGATCTCGCCGGCTGGCGCGCGCAGATTGAGGCTTTCAACAGGACCAGTCCCGTCGTGAAGAAGGGGCTCGCCACGATGCCGGTGAAATTCGGCATCTCCTTCAACCGCCCGGCGCTCAACCAGGCCGGCGCGCTGGTGCATGTCTATACCGCCGGCAGCGTGACGCTGAACCACGGCGGCACCGAGATGGGGCAGGGGCTGTTCATCAAGGTGGCGCAGGTGGTCGCGGAAGCATTTCAAATAGACATCGGAAATATCAGAATAACGCCGACGAGCACC